>CALXRJ010000001.1 GCA_944390615.1 uncultured Clostridia bacterium
CATAGCTTGTTGCATTTCCAGCATATCCTGGCACATATTCTGATAAATCCATGTATGTAAAACTTCCATATTCTGTTCTTAAAGATTCAGGTCCTCCAGGTATCCAATTAAATCCTATTTTATCACATATACTTCTTCTCAGGCTTGTTCCTGAAAGTTTATATGTTGATATTGCACCTGTTGTATTTTCTTCTGTTTCTGGATACATACTTTTTGATAATCTTATTACTTTTTCTATAGATATATGTATGTATGGGTATTTCCCTGGTTTTGAATATACTTTTTGGTCTGCTTGTTCTAGTGATGTTATTTCTACATCTGCTCCTGCTTGGTATCTTGCTGCATAGTATCCTCCATATTCTTTTATGCTTGCATATAGTTTTTGCCCTTCTGGATAGTCTGGATTGTTTAGTAATAAGTCATATTCATTTTTTAAGTCTTCTTCTGCTTCTTCTTTGCTTTTTGGTACCCATACAAATTCATTTTCGTCTTCTTTGTTTATTATTATTAGGCCTGTTTCTTTGGTTCCTTCTTTATATACAAATCCTTTGGGGATTGGTACTCCGTCTATATAGTATTCTAGCATTTCATGCTTTGTGTTGTTTTGTGTTTCTAGTATTTTTGCTTCTGCTTTTAGCATTTGTTCTTTTTCTTCTATTTCTGCTCTTTCCCATTCGTCTCGTGCTTGTTCTGCTTGCTGTATTATTCCTCCTTCTCCTAGCAAAATGTTTAGGGTTATTCCTGCTAGTATTAATAGTATTATTATTGTTATTACTAGTGCTATTAGGGTTATTCCTTTTGCGTTTCTTATTTTTTTCATTGATTTCCTCCTTCTATTTTATTTTAGCTATTCCTTCGATGGGCGGGAGAACTGTATAGTATAGTAACATAGTATACAGAATGTAAATAGACATAGTATACAACTTCCGAATATAATTAAGGCATAAAAATTAAAGAAAGGAATGATTTTTATGCCATGGAAGGAGAATACATTGGAAAATATAAGAAATGATTTTATCATGGAAGTTGAAGAAAAAATTTATAGTTTTTCAGCTATTTGCAGAAAGTATCAAATTACTAGGAAAACTGGGTATAAATGGTATAACAGATATAAATTAGGTGAAAGTTTATCTGATAAAAGCCGCAGGCCTTTTCATACTCCTAATAAAATACCGAATGATTTAGAAGAAAAAATTACATTAATGAGGAAACAATATCCATATTGGGGCAGTAGAAAAATTAAAAAAGTAATGGAAAATCAAGGCTTTAAAAATCTTCCATCTGCAACTACATTTACAAATGTTTTTAAAAGGAATAATCAAATATCAAAAGAAGAAAGTGAAAAAAGAGAACATTACATTAGATTTGAAAAGGAACACCCCAATGAAATGTGGCAAATGGACTTTAAAGGACAATTTCTGCTATTAGACGGAAACACATATTGCTATCCATTAACAATAAAAGATGATAATTCTAGACTAGGGATAGCAACAGTTGCTATGAGAAATCAGCAAACACAAGGAGTAAAAAGAGAATTAATTAAAGCATTTAAAAAATATGGTGTGCCCAATAGTATTTTATCAGATAATGGTAAACCTTGGGGAGATTCTAAAACACGAGCATACACTGGGTTAGATGTTTGGCTAATGGAGCATAATATTTTACCAATACATTGCAAAATGAAGCATCCACAAACTCAGGGTAAATGTGAAAATTTTAATAAAATTTTAAAAAATGAAGTATTAAAATATGAAAATTTCCATACTCTTGAAGAAGCACAAAAAAGGTTTGATTGCTGGTTATATCAATATAATAATATAAGACCTCACGAAGCATTAAATATGGATACACCTATAGAGCATTATAAAAAAAGTTATAAAAAATATAATGAAGAAATTGAAGAGTATAAATATTCAAAAGAAGCTAATATAATTAAAGTTAGCAATAATGGATATATAAGAATAAATAAAAAGCCCCACTTTTTCAGTGAAGGCTTCAAAGGAAAATATGTCGCGTTGATTTCAAACATAGAAGACCCAAATCAACAAAACATAATATTTCGTGACTTCATTATAGCAAAATTTGATATAACAAACAATAAAATTATTGAAAAATTTGCTAAAAGAATTAAATAACATAAAAATGGAAAAGTGTATACCATGTGTCTTTACAAACTGTATACCATGTTACTCTTGACACAATGTTCGCCCCTACATTTCTCTATAGTTTTAGTTTTGTTTAAACATTGCAATTTATGATTTCCATTTTCTATTTCCAATCGCTTGGTATAGATGAATAATTGCTTAACTTCGTACATCCACTGAAACATCCACTACTACTTGTAACATTCGTTCTATTCCATAATGCTGGTGCTGTTCCTGTTAGTCCTCTACAGCCATTAAATGTATTTCCAAAATCTGTTAAATTTGGACAGTTTGTAAATAATCCTGTTGGAAAAGCTCCTGTTATCCCTATACAGCCAATAAATGCATTTCTAACATCAGTTAAATTCGGTTTATCTGCCATTAAGCCAGCCGAGATTTCCGTTAATCCGCTACAGTAAGCAAATGTAAAATAGAAATCAGTTACATTTGAGTTGTTTGCAAATAAGTCTCCTGGAATAGTTCCTGTTAGTCCGCTACAGCCA
>CALXRJ010000002.1 GCA_944390615.1 uncultured Clostridia bacterium
ATCATGAACTACAAATTCATTGTCAAATGTTACAGAAGCAACAGCTTTCATTCTGTTTTCTGAATTAACCTTTCTTAAACGTACGTCTGTTATTTGCATTTTAAGCACCTCTTTCTAAAAGTATATAAATATTTTGTACATATTATTCTAATTTTATGTACTAATTATATTATTCTTCAAAAAAAAAGTTTTTCCTTCTTTTTTTCACAAATTTTTTTAATAATTTTTTAATAGTTTTGGGGACGCAGCAAAAAAAATATATATTTTTTTGACTGCGTCCCCAAAACTACATCATCATACATATTCAATCGGAACATAATAATTATTTTCATCAATTGCCATTATATTTTCCATCATACATAAAACCGTTCCATTACCAATTTTTGTTCCAAATTTCTTCACCACATTAAAATTTTTTATAGCAGTATTTCCCGGATTTGCACTCTTTTTTATTTCTACCGGATAAACAGTATTATCAAAAAATACCAATAAATCAATTTCTTGTTGGTTCGTATCTCTATAATAATAAAGTCTCGTTCTTGGGTCTTTTCCATTATTTGTATAAGATTTTATAATTTCACTTATAATATATGTTTCAAATATGGCACCATTATAGGCACTTTTTTCTAATGTTTCGCAATTGATATATCCTGTTAAATAACAGGCAAGTCCTGTATCCATAAAATAAATTTTGGGTCTTTTGATTGCTTTTTTTATATTATTATTCGAATAGGCTGAAAGCATATAAATTAAATTTGTATTTTTTAAAATAGAAATCCATTCATCTGCTGTTTTTGAGTCAATGCCTATATCATTTGCTATATCTTGTGCATTATATTCTTGAGCTGTTCTTGCTGCAACAGATGAAATAAACTTAACAAATTTATTTTCATCTTTTATATTAATCAATTGTCGTACGTCTCTTTCTATATAGGTTCTAATATAAGTTTCATAAAATTGTTCTCTCTGTATTCCTTTATCATTATTTAACGCAGGATAACTACCATTAATAATTCTTTCAAATATTTCCCTTGTTGACTTTATTTTAATTTTTTCTTTATTTTTTAAAAGTTCTATATTGGGTATAAAGATTGGTTCTTCTATATTTTCCAATTCTCTTGTTGAAAACCCATATAAGTCTAATATTCCAATTCTGCCAGCCAATGATTCACTTACATTTTTCATAGTTTGAAATATTTGAGAGCCTGTTAAAAAATATAGTGTTCCTACTTCTTTTCCATCGCCAAACATTTCGTTTTTTCTTGCTTGATCTACTTTTATTTTTATATAAGATAATAACTCTGGTGCATATTGAAATTCATCTATAATAAGAGGTGGTTCATAAGTTCTTAAAAATAATTCTGGGTCCTCGATTGCCTGACTTCTAATTAATAAATTATCAAGTGAAACATAATTTATTTTTTCTTTTGATGTTACCTCGAAATGATTTAATAAGGTTGTTTTTCCAACTTGTCTTGGTCCTGTTATCATAATAACTGGACATTTTCCAACTAAAGAATTAAAACTTTTTTCAATTGTTCTGGTTTTATATTTTTCCATATTAATCACCTCATTATTATTATACTTCATTTATGAAAAAAAGTCTATTGTTTTTTAGATTTTTTTGGAATCAAATTCCGTATTCATCTTTAAAAGTAAAAAATAAATTTGGGAACGCAGCCCAAAAAAATATATATTTTTTTGGGCTGCGTTCCCAAATTTACATTTACCAAATTATTCAAAGATATTTTTCAAAATCTCCTCTTGGTCAACCTTATCATAAGAATTCGTATTGATAACAAACATCTCTTTATTCTCAGACGCAAAATATTCATATTCCGTATAAGGATCCATCTCTTCAAATGGATATTCTTGAATTTCACCAGTTACTTCATCTACAATATAAGTCTTAGAAGAAATAGCAAATACATATAAAATTTCATCTGAAAGCATTTGTTTTATTCCATTGTCATATTTATTCATATTCCAAGTGGTATTTTGAACTAAAAAGCCTTCGTCATTAATCTCATAATTTGCATTGGTTATATTTTTTAAGATACTTAAAAATTTTTCTCTTGCTGTTTCTTCAATCCAAATTCCTGTATGGGTTGGTGCTTGTTTCAATAAATCATTTATTTCAGAAAATTCTGGGATATCTTTTTTTAGCATTCCTGCTAGTGCTACTTGATATTGAATACTTGGTTTTACTCTTACAACTTCTCGTCCATCATATTCGGTCGCGATTTCGTAAATATTTTCATCTGCTTCAAGTCCTTGATTTTCTATTATTTGGGTAATTTGCTCTTGTTCTTGTTCATTTACCTCTTCTTCTTTTTCTTCCTCATAAGTAACTGGAAGTGAAGATATTTGCTCTTCACTCCCAGTTTCCTTTTGCTGGAATACGATAAAGAAAATAATTGAAATGATAATCATGATGGATAAGCAAATTGCTATTTTTTTTATCATATAGGTTCCTCTTTTCTTTATATAATTCCTTTTAACATATTCATTGTCGAATTAATGTATTTTGTACTATCTGCACAATATTCTGGCAATTCTACTAAACAAGACCTTGCTGTTCTTCCATTATATCCTAGATTCGTTCTTGCCCAATTTACTAAATAGCCATTTCCATAGGTAGATATATGTTTACTAATGCCAAATTGGCTTCGATAGTAAGAGCCTATTCCATTGTCTCCAATCGTTTCATTTAGCCATCCATGTAAATCGACTAATATGGTTTGACCATTTGTGGCTCTGTGGCTTAGTAGGAAATCTCTTAAAGCTTGTGCTTCATAGGCTTGGAATGCTGCTGTTCCATTATAATTCCTATCACTCGTAGCTCTTGTATAACCTGTACTAAAGCATCGGTTGATATCAATTCCTTTATGAGATGGAGCAGCCGAATAAAGAGTCGTTCTTCCAGGTCCATTATGGCTATAGCCATGGTATTCTCCATCTGGGTTTACAGAAGGGAATATGTAAATGGTCCATTTTTCTGCTAAACTTTCATCTTGTCTTGAAATTAAGTTGTTTTTAAAGTCTTCTGCTATTTGCGTTAATGCTTGACCATCATAGGAATATAAATCTTCCCAGCCATGAACAGCAAAAGTGGCAAAAAATACATTTGGTCCATTTCCTATTTTGTAGTATTTTAAGGATTGTCCTCTTGAATCTCCTTTTATTTTTAGTCCACTGGAACCATAAGTTCCTGTTTCTAGTTTGATTTCTACAGATTTTACAAATTTAAATTTTTGTGCACCATTATTTTTCTTTTTATAAACTTGTACATTGGTTCCATCACTTGAACTTTCGCCATTTACATCTAAATACAATCCATTACTTGCTGAAATAATGTTGTAATAGCCATTTCCACAAGATTTTATAATCCAATCTTGTGTAGAATTATCGCTACTGTCATATTGGTTTACATTAACTAGTGTTCCTGAACCTACACTCTCTACGCCAAGAGCTTTTCCTGAATGAACAGCAGTTATTTTATAAAAACCATTTCCTTGGTAAGTAACCTCGAATTTTTGATTATTTTGTTTATGATTGGTCCAAATTTCAAGATTAGCTCCAGAAGAAGTAGAAGCTCCTGTTATATCTAGCACTTTATTATTATCTAAATAGGTTACAATTTGGTAAGTTCCATTGGCAATGGTTTGGCTGCCTTCTTCTCCTTCTACACTTTCAAAGGTAAATTCTTGGCTTGTGCTATCACTTTTGGAAGTTGTTTTAACAGCTGCTCCATTGGTTGCTTTTCCATTTTCCAAATCTAAATACATCGTATTATGAGCAGATATAATATTGTAATTTCCACTTTTTGCTTTTGTAATTGCCCATTCTTGTTCTTCTGTATAAGTTAAGTCATCTTGCTCTACATTTACATTATTAGATGCCAAATCTAAAACTTTTCCAGAATGTAGGGCTTTAATGGTATAAAAACCATTTTCTCGATAAGAAATTTTAAATCTTTGATTATAGCCATAGTTGGTTGACCAAATTCCTAACCTAGTATGAGAAGCTTTTGAAAAATTATCAATATCAAACACTTTGGTTTTATCTAAAGCACTTCTGATTTTATAATAGCCATCTGCTATTGTTTTCGTTCCTTCTACTCCATCTACTTCTTGGAATACAAATTTTTGATTTTTGCCATTATTTCCCGTATAAGTTTGAATTCTTGTTCCATTGCTTGTGTTACTGTTTGGAATATCGATATATAAACCACTATTGGCTGATATGATACTATAAGTTCCATCACTATTTTTTTCAATGATCCATTTTTGCCAAGCTGAATTGGATGAACTATATTGTTGTACTTTGCTTTCATTTTCTTTGCTACCCCAAGCTACATCTAAAACTTTTTTAGATCTTACTGATGTAATGGTATAATACCCATTTCCATCATAGGTTATTTTAAATTTTTGATTGTTTCTACTATTTTTGCTAAATAATAATACCTTTGCTTCATTACTGATGGATGCATTATCTACATCGATTACTTGATTGGTATTTAAAGCTGAAGCAATCATATAATAGCCATCTGCTAATGTTTGTGTTCCTTTCAAACTTGCTTTTTTGTCAATTTTAAATTTTTGGTTCTTTTTATCACTTTTTGTTGCCATGGTTAAGGCAGAATTACCATCAAAAGTTAAATATAGTCCATTGGAAGCAGATATGATATAACTATAACCATTTCCAGCATCTTGCACAATCCATCTTTGGGTAACTAAATTGGTGTTCTTGGATTGTTGTTTGATATCCACACCATTTACTTCTAGATATAAACCAGAATGTAAGGCTTCCATGGTGTAATAACCATCTTCTTTGTGAATTTTAAATCTTTGATTGGTACTACTATTATTTTGCCACATTCCAGCTTGTAATCCTTGTGCATTTCCTCCGCCTAAAATATCGATTACTTTACTGGTATTGGCTGAAGAAGAAATTTGATAAAATCCTTCTTCTAAATCAACTTTGTTTTCTGGTATTGTTACTTTTTCTAATACAAATTTTTGATTTTTTCCGCCATTTCCAGTATAAACTTCTACATTGGTTCCATTGGCTGTTTTATTTCCTGCTACATCTAGATATAAACCATTGCAAACAGAACTAAAACTATAATAGCCATCACTGGTTTTATTAATAATCCATCTTTGCCAATCTCCATTTTGTTTATCATATACTTGTACATTGGTTTCGTTTTCTTTTCCTGCCCATGGTAAATCAAATAATTTTCCAGTTAGTACCGATTTTATTTCATAGCTTTTGGTTTTTGTATCATATACTAGCTCAAACACTTGGTTCGATCCTTGATTTTTAGACCATATTTGAACATTTGCCTCATTTGCTTTTGAGGCACCATTTACATCTAAAACTTTGTTAGTATCAAGTGCTGATTTGATTACATAATATCCTTCTTCTACGATTTTTTCTCCTGTAATATTTGCTAAATGATTGAATTTAAATTTTTGTGTTTGCTTATCATTTTTTTCATAGGCTTTTAAACTAGAGTCTCCCTCTCTGGTTAGATAAAGACCATTACTTGCTGATATAATATAGTAATAACCAGAACCTGCCTCTTCGATTTTCCATTTTTGTTTATTGTTATTATTTGCTTTATTTTGCTTAATGTTAGAGCCATCGATTTGTAATTTTAGTCCAGAATGTACAGCTTCTATGGTAAAATAACCATCTGATTGATATTGGATTTTAAATCTTTGGTTTGCTTTATCATTTTTTTGCCAAACACCAACTAAGGTATTGGCACTATTTCCTCCCCCTAATACATCTAGTACTTTATTGTTATCTGCTACGATATTATAAAATCCATTTTCAATTGTTTGCGTAGCTTTTGTATCTTGATTGTCTGCCGCATAAGCAAATAAATTGAGACCAAATATCATAATGATTATACTTAAAACGATAACACTTATTTTTTCTTTCATAAATTCCCCTTATTTCTAATTATATTTTTTATAACAAATATTCATATCCACATTTCCATTAATTCCACTAATACTTCCTGTGCTTGAATATTGCCAAATTGTATATTCTCCTTCATAATCTGATGTATTTTCAGGTGCTCCTTCTACATAATGAGCTAGCCACACATCATAGTCTTTTAGTTCATCCATATTTAATTGGTTATTTAACCAATCTTTATTGGCATAAATAATTGGTGTATATCCTGCCTTTTCAATTGTTTGGCAAAATGTTTTAATGATTTTTGTTCTTTCTTCTCTCGAAAGATTATCTGCTCTTCCATCTTGGGCACTACTGGTTAATTCTGTATCAATGGCAACTGGATACGTAATATCATATCCTTTAATCGCATTTAATACAAAATTTGCCTCTTCTATTGCTTCTTCTTCATTAATGGCTTGTGAGTAAAAATATACGCCACAATCAATATTATTTTTTAAAGCACCTGTAATATTTTGTGTATAATATGGATCTTGTGCAATTGCTCCAGACCCCCAATATCTATTACCTACACGAATCATGGCAAAATCAATTTGACTTCTTACTTGCCTCCAGTCAATCTCTCCTTGGTATCTTGCCACATCAATTCCTTTATAATTTAACTCTTCTAATTGGAACCTTTGAGAATTTTCTTCATTTCCAGGATATACTTGTATTTGGGTTCCATCTTGCATTAAATTATAGTAAATATCTAAATACTCATCATTTTCTTTCGAACGAATTGCATAATGATTACTGTTATCAGCTTTTTGAATAATCCATTTTTGAGCATCACTTTCATCTGCTTCTTGTTGCACCACTTTTCCATCTTTCGCAGTTAATAATTTTTGTGAACTGGCAACTTGGATGGTATAACATCCATCTCCCACATATTCTATGTAAAAGCTTTGATTATTTCCTCCATTGGATTCCCAAAGTTTAACCTCTGCTCCATCTTCTAAAGAAGCATTTGCGATATCTAATGCTTTATTGGTATTGGACGAGGCAAGTATGGCATATTTTCCGTCAGCAATGGTAGCACTAAACTCTGTTTTTACCAATTTGAATTTTTGATTTTTTCCTCCATTTTTTTCATATACTTCCACATTGGAACCATTTGTAGAGGTTGCCCCTTGTATATCTAAAACCATATGGCTATATTTGGATACGAAATAATAGTAACCATCTCCAGCACTTTGAATAGCCCATTTTTGAGAATCAGATCCATTATAATAAGATTGTACAACATTTGCTCCACTTAAAGCAGATGATCCTGCTATGGTTAAAACCTTATTGGAGTTAAATGCTTTAATTGTATAATAGCCATCTTCTAAATAAGAAACTATGAATTTTTGGTTGTTTCCATTATTATTTGACCATATTTCAATATTGGCTTGATCAGTAATTACATCTCCTTCTACATCAATTACTTTATTGGTATTTAAAGCAGATGTTATCACATAATTCCCTGGTTCTACTGTTTTTTGAGCATCGATCTCTACTGAGTAAAATTTAAATTTCTGCCAATTTTGGTAATTTGGTTCATATACTTCTATATTGGTTCCAGAACTAGAACCTCCACCTTGCAAATCTAAATATAAATTATTACATTTTGAAATAATATAGTAATAGCCATTTCCAGCTGATTTAATAACCCATTTTTGGGCATCAGTTCCAAGATTTGCATATTGCTCTACATTGGCACCTTTTACTACAGATGCATCTTTTACGGTTAAATATTTTTCCGAATGAACAGCTTGTATGGTATAATATCCATTTCCTAAATATTCTACTTTAAATTGTTGATTTTTTCCCGTATTTCTTGTATAAATTTCTACATTAGCAGAATTAGAGTTTGAGGCATTATTTACATCTAGTACTTGATTAAAATCTAAAGCTGTACTAATCGTATAAATACCATCATCGATTGTTTTAGAACCAGATATGGTGTTTACTTTATTAAATTTGAATTTTTGATTGGTTCCACCTTTTCCTTCGTATAAGATAATATTGGCTCCACTTTGTGCTTGCTCTTGATAAACATCTAAATATAAGGAACTATCTTTTGAAATGATATAATAATAGCCATCTCCAGCATCTTTTATGATCCATTTTTGGATATCTTTTTCTTCGTCATAAGTTTTTTGGATGACATTATCTTCATTTTTTCCATTTTCATTGGTTCCGGATAAATATTTTCCAGAAGTTACAACTTCCATTTTGTAATAACCATTTTCTAAATATGTAATATTAAATTTTTGGTTATTTTGTCCATTTTTTTGATATAAAGCAACATTTGCACCATCACTCATTGAACTCCATGCTACATCTAGCACTAAATTCGAATTCATAGCAGTTGAAATGGTATAAGTTCCATTTTCTATCGTCTTAGTTCCTGTTATTTCATTGGAAGTAGAAAGTGCATTTACTGGTGTATCTATATTTTCTTCTACCTTATCTTCTGTTTCTGTTATTTTCTCTTGTTGAACGACTTCTTCTGACTGAGCATTATTTTCTGGTTCAGTCGCACTTTCTGGTTGGTTTTCTTCTTTCTTCGTGTTTTCCTGTTTTTCTTCTTCTTTTGGCTCAGCTTCTTCTGTTTTCGTTACTGTTTCTTCTTCTGTAGGTTCTGCCGTATCTATATTTTCGTCCTTATTTTCTTCCTTCTCTTCTTCCACATTGGTGGTCTGTTTGGTGTCTTCCTGTATATTTACATAAGTTGCTAATTGAATCGTATTCATGCTTAACATACAAATGATTAAAAAAATAGTAATAAAAGATTTGATTCGATTTTTTTTCATATTGACCTCTCCTTTTTATAACATCCCTTTCTATTATAATAAAAAATGTGACTAATTTCAACCATTTTTGGTTTTATTTTTTATTTTGCTTAGAGTTTTTTTAAGTGCAATTTGTTTACTGATTGAAACCAAAATTCTACCCCCATCACTGCTAAAATAATATAATAAGTCGAATACAAATATAAATATCTTGCTCTTGCTTCAAACAATAAAGTAAATAAAGTTAGTCCAATTAAAGACAAAAATATCACAGCTTTTTTATCATCCATTTTTACAAAAATGACTTGTACGATTATAAAAATAAGTATGAAAATCCATATGGTTTGCATAATAGATACAAATTTTGCAAAATTTTCGCCATCATTATAATAAAAGCTTTTTAATTCCTTAGAAAGGTCGCCTTCTTGTTCCTTTAGTGTCTTATAAAACCACCCCTCTCTTCCCCAAGCAAAGGTACCATCATTGTAGTTTACTAATATTTTTTTGGTATAAAAATCACAAAAATCCTGAAAAGTAAAAGCTTTTATCCTTTCTATTAATGTTTGCTTATTTTCTTCTATCCTTTCCTCATAGCCATCGATTGCTAGAGAATTGGTTACATCACCACTATTAAAACTACCTGTTGTATCTTTACTTAGTCCCATCATTAAATAATGATAATACGAAAAACTATATTTTTCCTCTACTTCATACCCTATTACATGATTTAGTGCAAATTTAAAACCTGCTACAACAAAAACTCCTAGTGCTAAAAATATTGCTTTTTGTAAATAAGTTTTTAGCATGAATTTGTGTTTTTCTTTTAATTGAAATAAAATTTTACCAATTTCTATGATAATAATTGCAATCAATACAATAATAGCAGTTGGTTTAATTAAATAGCCAAAATAGCTAAATGCTCCTATGAAAAGATAGTTATACCAAGATTTTTCTTTTTTGGTATAATTGTATAAAACACTAATGGTAAAAATCAAAGAATAAGTATCGGAATATGGCACCATAAACCATGGAGATAATCCGATAAATAAAATATAAACAATGGCACCTATCCATTTGGTTAATTTATTTTCTGTCAAATTTCCAATTGTTTTTACCATAATGATTCCTGCTAAATCCACTAAAATGATGTCAATTATCACCAAAACATGATAAATCCCGTCATAGCCAAAAAATAATACGATTTTTCCTAGGATAGCAAAAATCTCTGCTAAAAATAAATTGTTGGGATAAACACTAAAATAAGGATAAATATCATAATAAGTATTATTTTCAAATACACCTGTTTTGGCATAGTTAATTGCCGTGTTTACAATATGTTCCGCATCCCAACTTGTTTCAAAATAGATATTGGCTTCCACTATGATTTGTACAATAAATAATAGAAAAAACAGGAACCATAAAAGGATATCTTTTTCTAAAATAGGGCTTCGTTTTTTTGTTGTTTTATTTTTTTGGGTCATTTTTAAAAATAAGATTCTGCCAATTGTCACAATAGCAACCAATAAAAAAATGATGCCAAAATAAATATAGTTTCTTTGCTTTATGTCATTAGAATAGGTATATTCTACCTTTGTATCTACAAACATAAGGAGTAGAAATATACCTACAAACATAAAAATCGACATAAATT
>CALXRJ010000003.1 GCA_944390615.1 uncultured Clostridia bacterium
TCTATTCTATGCTTTTATTTATTATTTTAAATAAGGAGGCAAAAATGAATGAAGTATTTTTAATTGGGAAAATTACAAGTGAAATAAAGTTTGATTTTATGGTAAAGTCTAAAAATAAAGCTATGGCAAGATTTATGATTACAACAATAGATAAACAATCGATTTCTATTAGAGCATATGACAAAATGGCGGATTTTGCTTATAGTAGATTTCAAAAAGAAAATCTTGTTTTTATATATGGAAAATTACATGGTGATAGTGTGGAAGGTTATAACATAACATACTTTCCTTTTGATAATTATTTTATTAAAATTAGTGAGCAAAATACTGACAATAAAAGAAAACTATGATATAATCAACCTGTAAAAAACAATCCAAAAGGAGAAAAAAATCATGATATTACAAAATAAACTAGGAATCACAAATCCTGCCGAACTTGCCAGAGAAGAAGAAAAAATAAGCAAAATCAAAGCCCTTCAACTATTTGAAACAGGCTTACTAGACACATTTGAAGTAGGAATCTTTGCAGGACTACAAAAAATCCACAAATACTTATTTGAAGACATTTATGATTTCGCAGGAGAAATCCGCACAGAAAATATCGCCAAAGGAAATTTTCGTTTCGCATCTGTTATGTACTTAAAACCAGCTCTTGAAAACATAGATAAAATGCCACAAGCAACCTTTGACGAAATCATTGAAAAATACGTAGAAATGAATGTCGCCCATCCTTTTCGCGAAGGAAATGGAAGAAGCACAAGAATATGGCTAGATGCTATATTAAAAAAAGAACTAAAAAGGGTTGTAGATTGGAGTAAAGTCGACAAAAATGACTACCTTCTTGCCATGGAAAGAAGCCCTTTAAAAGATGTTGAAATCAAAGTATTACTAAAAGAAGCATTAACCGATAAAATTTATGATAGAGAAGTTTACATGAAAGGAATTGATGCAAGTTATAATTATGAAGGATATCATACCTATAAAACAGAAGAAATAAGTAACAAAAAAGACTAAGCTTTGGGTACATTTTTTCAAAAAGTCAAAAATGAAAAATGAACTTTAAAGAACGTCTCCAAAGTTCAGAAAGGAACACCATGATAGCAGAAATAATAATCGATAGCAAAGCCAAAAAATTAAATAGAAAATTCGACTACCAAATACCAAAAAATTTAGAAGACCTTGTTGACGTAGGAAGCAGAGTACTCGTTCCATTTGGTAACTTCAAAACATTAGAACAAGGCTACATCATCAAAATAAAACCAAATTCTGAATACGAAGTAAAAGAAATCGCAGGGCTAGAAGAAAACCTATCAGAAGATAAAATCAATCTTGCGAGAATGATGGCAAGAAAATATTTTTGCAATGTATCAGAATGTATCAAACTAATGATAACACCAGGAATGAGAAGCAAAAGCAAAGAGGCTCGCATAACTGATAAAACCATAAATTTTGTATATTTCAATCAACCTTATGAAGAAATCGAAAAAAATAAATTAAAAGGAGAAAAACAAAAAAAGTTAATAGAATTTTTAAAGCAAAATGAAGGCGTAACCATACCAGAAATCGAAAAAATTGCAGAAATTTCAAGAGCTACAGTAAATTCTTTGGTAAAAAAAGGTATCTTAAAAATTGTAAATCAAAAAATAGAAAGAAATCCACTCGTTCATAAAAAAGTCCACAATAACCAAAAACTACCCTTAAATGAAGAACAAAAAGAAGCTTTTCAAAAAGTAGAACAAGCTATTGAACAAAATCGATTTGAAGAATTTTTACTTTATGGCATCACAGGTTCCGGAAAAACGGAAGTATATTTACAACTTATTGAAAAAACGCTTCAAAAAAATAAATCCTCCATCGTGTTAGTTCCTGAAATATCTTTAACCCCCCAAATGTTAGACCGATTTATCGGAAGATTTGGAAAAGAAGAAATTGCAGTATTACACAGTAAATTATCCCTTGGGGAAAGACATGATGAATGGGAAAGAATCAAGGCGGGAAATGCCAAAATTGTAATAGGTGCAAGGTCTGCCATATTTGCCCCATGTGAAGATTTAGGGTTAATCATTATTGATGAAGAACACGATAGCTCCTATAAATCAGAAGCAACCCCAAAATATTCGGCAAAAGAAGTAGCAAACTACCTAGCAAAAGAAAAAAATATTCCCTTAGTATTAGGAAGTGCAACACCTGATTTAGGAACATTTTATAGGGCAAGTCATCAAGCATGTACTTTGTTAAAACTTACGAAAAGAGCCAACCATTCCCATTTACCAAAAGTCGAAATTGTAGATTTAAAATATGAATTAGCAGCAGGAAATAAATCCATGATTAGCCATTTACTATACCAAGAAATGGAAAAAAACAGAAAAGAAAAAAAGCAAACTATTTTATTTTTAAACAGAAGAGGCTATTCAACCTTTATTATGTGCAGAGATTGTGGACATACTTTAAAATGTCCAAACTGTAACATAAGTCTTACTTACCATATCTCCCAAAATCTACTAAAATGTCATTATTGTGGGCATACGGAAAAACCAGTTACAATATGCCCTGTTTGTAAAAGTTCTAAAATCAGATACTTTGGCACAGGAACCCAAAAATTAGAACAAGAAATTCACAAACTATTTCCAGAAGCTTCTACCATTCGAATGGATATTGATACCATAACCAAAAAAAATTCCCATGAAGAAATCTTAAGAAAATTCAAAGAAGAAAATATCGATATTTTAATTGGAACACAAATGGTAGTAAAAGGACACCATTTTCCGAAAGTAACTTTAGTTGGAGTCATTGCAGCAGATGGGTCTTTAAATCAAGATGACTACAGAGCAAATGAAAGAACCTTCCAAATTTTAACACAAGTAGCAGGAAGAGCAGGCAGGGAAAATTTGCCGGGAAAAGTAATCATCCAAACCTATAATCCAACTAGTTTTCCCATTCAATATGCGAAAACACAGGATTATGATAAGTTTTATCAAACCGAAATTGAACTAAGAAAACAGTTGAAATATCCGCCATTTTACGATATCATATTAATTGGATTTTCGGGAGAAATGGAAAAAGAAATACAAAATATCAGCCATTATATGTTTGAAATTTTAAAGCAAAATCTGCAAAAATACGATATCAACGTATTTCAGCCTATGCCAGCACCAATTGACAAAATTCAAAACAAAATTAGATGGCGCATTATAGCAAAAGGAAAGGTAACACCTGATGTTACCATTATATTAAATAAATGTTTACAAAATGTATATGCAAAAAACGTAAAACATACCCAAATCTCAATTGATATAAATCCAAATAATATGATGTAAGTTTTAATAAGAGTTATTAAATCGTCAAAAAGCTTTTCCTGAAAATATCTTTAACAGGAAAAGCTTTTGACAAAAATCAATGACGATTTAGGAGGGATTAGAGTATATACACTCCCAATGATATCCGCCATTTGTTGAAACAGTTACATAGTCCTCATAGAAATTCATTGCCAAGTCTGGGGGATAGCCCAGAAGTGGATGTACGCCTATCTGATTACCAGCCAATAGTAAACTTTGGCTTACTTCAGTATAACCAGTGAATAACCTTAATCCATCTTTGGCGTAGGGGTATAAGAAAATAGTTGAAATATCCACCATTTTGCGATATAATATTAATTGGGTTTTTCGGAGAAAACGAAAAAGAAATAATCAAAGTAAAC
>CALXRJ010000004.1 GCA_944390615.1 uncultured Clostridia bacterium
TTCAATAATATTGGGATTAAATTCTTGCTGAATATATGGTAAAACGATATTTCTAATTTTATTTCTAGTGTAATCATTGCTAAAATTGGTTTGATCAACTCTAGGCTCTAACTTTTTTTCTTTGCAATAATTTTCGATTTCTTTTCTTTCGATTTCGATTAAAGGTCTAATATATTTCTTTTCTCTTATTGGCTCTATTCCTTTTAACCCAGAGATGCCAGCACCTCTTAATACATGCATAATAATGGTTTCTATTTTGTCATTTTTGTTATGAGCAATTGCTATTTTATTGGCTTTTTCTTTTTGTAAAATTTCCTCAAAAAAAGCATAGCGAATATTTCGTCCTGCTTCTTCTGTTCCCTGTTTTTTATTATTGGCATATTTTTTTACATCTATTCTTTTTACATAATATTTTATTGCATGTTTTTGGCAATAATTTACGACATATGCTTCATCTGCAATTGCTTCTTCTCTAATAAGATGATTGACATGACAGACGATTATTTCAAAATTTAATTCTGCTTGTATTTGGGTTAAAACATCTAACATACAAATAGAATCTGGTCCACCTGATACCCCACATATGATTTTGTCATTTGGCTGAATTAAATGATATTTTTTTATGGTATCTAACATTTTATTTTTTAACATATTTTAAGTTTCCTTTCTAGGGGTATTGCAATCAATTATATGGCATAAATGAATTTTAGTTATCATATCCTCTTGCTAAATTTACAAATTTGGTGTAATTGCCCATCCATAGTAGTTTTACTGTTCCAGTAGATCCTGCTCTATGTTTTGCAATAATGACTTCTGATATGTCTTTTTCTTCCGTATCTGGATTATAATAATCATCTCTATATAAAAACATAACAATATCAGCATCTTGCTCGATGGAGCCTGATTCACGAAGGTCAGAAAGCATAGGCCTATGGTCAGGTCTTTGCTCTACCGCTCTGGATAACTGTGATAAGGCAATCACTGGTACATTTAATTCTTTGGCTAAAATTTTTAAAGATCGACTAATTTCTGCAATTTCTTGCTCACGGCTTCCATTTTTTCTGTTACCACTTCCTTGTATTAATTGGATATAATCGATTACAATTAAACCAATATCTTTTTCCATTTTTAACTTTCTACATTTGGTTCTAATTTCCATAATAGAGATACCAGGAGTATCGTCAATATAGATGCCTGCATCTGAAATGGGACCAACTACACCTGCTAGTTTACTCCAGTCATCTTCTTCTAGTTTTCCTGTCATAACTTTATTGCTATCTACCATGGCTTCCATACATAAAATTCTGTTTACTAGTTGGTCTTTTGACATCTCTAAGTTAAAAATAGCAACTGGTACATTTTCTCGAATAGCTGCATGTGCTGCAATATTAAGCGCAAATGCTGTTTTTCCCATGGCCGGACGTGCTGCAATTAAGATTAAATCTGATCCATGAAGTCCTGCTGTTTTGTCATCTAAATCGACAAAACCTGTTGGTACTCCTGTAATTTTAGATTTTTGGTTGTAGAGTTCTTCTAATTTTGTAAAACTTTCAATTAGGACATCTTTAATGGGGGTATAGCTTTTTTGATTTTTATTTTGAATAATATCAAATATCTTTTTTTCAGCTCCTGCCATAATGTCTTCTACATCTTCGGTTGGATTATAACCTAATTCAATGATTTCGTTGGCAGTTTTGATTAATTTTCGTAGGATGGCTTTTTCTTCTACAATGTCAATATATTTTTCGACATTGGCAGTTGTCGGAACTTTGTCTGGTAAAGTTGCCAAATAAGCAAATCCTCCCACTTTTTCAAAACTTCCCATAGAGGTTAATTCATCTTTTACGGTTACTAAATCTACTGGCTCTGACCTATTGTATAAATTTATAATAGCTTCAAATATTAATCTGTTATCTTCTCGATAAAAACTTTCTGCTGTTAATTTTTCTACTGCTGCCATGACTGCATCATTATCTGTAAGCATACTTCCAATTACGGCTTGTTCGGCTTCTGTATCATGTGGTGGTATTTTTCCTAGTTCCATTTTCTCTTGCATCCCTTTCTGGTAAGTATAAATTTTAATCCAAAATCTGGCTAATCAAATAACTGCCTTTTTATTCCCCTATTACTTCAACTTTTAAATTTCCTATTACACCTTCATATAATTTTATTTGAACTTTTGTGGTACCAAGTGTTTTTATGGTATCTTTTAATTCAATTTTTTTCTTATCAATTTTTATTCCATAATCTTTCTCTAGTTTTTCTGCTATTTCTTTACTAGATACACCACCAAATACTTTTCCATTCTCTCCTGTTTTTACTTTAAATTGTGGTTGGATTCTTTCCATTTTATCTGCTATTTTCTGTGCTTCTTCTTTTTCTTGTCCTTTTTTGTATTGTTCCGAATCTTTTTTGGATTTTAATTTGGCAAGGTTGGCACTATTAGCTTCCACTGCTAAATTTTTAGCAAATAAATAGTTTCTTGCATATCCGTCTGATACATTTATAATTTCATCTTTTTTTCCGATAGATTTTATATTTTCTTTTAAAATAACTTTCATAGTAGTTCCTCCTTTTCTTGTTTTATTATTTTACTATAATTTTTTAAATTTTTCAATACATAAAAAGCGATTATGAGCAAACATAATCGCTTAATTTACATTTTCATCAAAATATTCATGAATTTTCTCAATTAATTCAGCCTTAACTTCTTCAATTGTTTTATCCTCAATTTGAGCCCCAGCAAGCGTTATGTGTCCTCCGCCTCCCATTTTTTCCAAGATAATTTGTACATTAATATCTCCAATAGAACGACCACTAATCGTTATTTTATCACCAACATTTCCTAAAACAAAGGAAGCTGTGATGTTTCCTATTGTTAATAACTCATCTGCTGTTTTGGCACAAATTACATTGGCATCTTTATCATCTTCTTGGTAAGTAGCAATTCCAATTGTCTCATTGATAATTTCTGTTGTTTTTATAATTTCTGTTATTTTGTTATAAGTTTCTAAATCACTTTGGAACCATTTTTTTACTTTGATGATGTCAATACCATATTTTCTTAAATAGGCGGCTGCTTCAAAAGTACGCACCCCTGTTTTAAAGGTAAAGTTTTTGGTGTCCATCATGATACCAGCATATAATACTTCTGCTTCTATTTTCTTTAATTCTGTTGGCATTTGCGTATATTGTAAAAGTTCTGTTACTAGTTCTGCCGCAGAAGATGCATAGACTTCATGGAAAGTTAGGATACTTTTTGTAATAAAGTCTGGACTTCTTCTATGATGGTCAATAATGGCTATTTGGTTTGTTTTTTCTAATAAACTTGGTACTTCTACATAGCTTGCTTTATGCGTATCTACTATGATTAATAATGTTTTTGGGGTAATTTTTTCTTCTGCAATTTCTTTCTCTATAATAACATCTTGAAATTCTTCTTCTTCATCTAAGCTTTGTTTTACACTTTCCAGTGCCATTGTGTTTGTATTGGCTACAATAAAAGCTGGTTTTCCTAAATTAACCGCTAAGCGATACATACCAATTGCAGAACCTATAGCATCAATATCTGGGTTTGCATGTCCCATAATGATGACTTGGTCGTTTTCTAATATTAATTCTTCTAGGGCATGTGCTACAATTCTGGCTTTTACTTTTGTTCTTTTTTCTACTTCTTCTGTTCTACCACCGAAAAATTGGTATTTTCCATTTTCTCGAACTGCTGCTTGGTCTCCACCCCTACCTAATACGACATCCATTGTGTTTAAGGCTGATTGATATTTTTCTTTGTCTGTTTCTCCTTCATTAGAGATAGCTATACTTAAGGTTAGTTGTGCTCTTCCTTCTATATTGATTTCTTTTATGGTATCTAGTATGTTAAATTTGTTTTCTTTGATTTTTTCTAAATATCTTTGTTCAAACAAATAGACAAATCTGTCTCGATCTGATTTAACAATAATTCCATCTGTTTCGTTTGCCCATTCGTAAATGGATTTTTCAATTTCTGCAATTACTTGTGGTCTGGTATCAATATCTATCATTTGCATGGTTTCTTCGTAATTGTCGACCATGATAATTCCTACACAACTTTTGGAGTCATTGTATTGTTTTTGTAGTTTTAAATTATCTGTTTCATCGATAAAATATAATATCATCATGTATTTATTTTCTTTTTTTCTTTCATAACTTCCGGATTTTACAAATTCTCCTAGTATTTTGTAGTCTTTGTTATCGATTTTTAAATTTCTTATAATGGTCTTGTCTTTTTTGTCTTTTCTCACTTTTATATCAGCATTTATATTTTCTAATAATTCATTAATATAGTTATTGATATCAATATTGGCAAATTCGGAAACAAATTTGGTGCTTCTCCAGATAATATTGCCATCTGTTTCTACAATGATTAATGGAAATGGCGAATAAATTAAACTGTTTTTTGCTGCTGAGTTTACATTTAGTGTTAAATCTTGCAAATGCTGCGATATTTCGCTTTTTCGTTTGTTGTTAGCAAAATATGTGTATCCTAATATGGCTATAAATAACAGGATTGCAGGTAAGATAAAGTTTGCATTTAGTACACATATAGTTACTAATAAGATAAATATTATGACAAGATAAATCTTGGTTCTGGATACTAAACTGTCAAATAATTTTCTATTACTACTTTGCAATTTCATTTCTCCTTTTTATTTTCGATGTATCTATTTTACTTCAAATCCTTGATTTTGTCAAATTGGAAAAAGAAAACAGTTGGAAAAAAATCTCCCTATTTCCAACCGTTCTGTATTTCATTAATTTCCAATAGCTGCAAAATCATCTGTTACAATATCTTTATCTGTCGTAAAATCTAAAATTTCTTTTTCAAGTAACTCTTCATATTCTCCATATTTTGTTTTATCAATTTGCGGATTTCCCTTTATTCCAACTAAAATTAAATTCTGCTTTTCTTCTATTTCTCGATAATCTTTTACAGTAAATATTTTTACATCATCAAACACGGCTTGATAAGTTGCATATTCATATTTTAAGAAATCGGCATCTTCTCCTTCTATGGCAGAAATTACGTTGGTTATTACAACCCCATTATCTTTTAGTCTATTTTTGGCATTTACCATAGCTTCATAGGTTGTTAATTCAAAAGGTGCATCTAAACCTTTGAAGGCATCGATTAAAATAGCATCATACTGATTTTCACTGTAATTTAAATAGGTTCTACCATCTTGGTTATAGATTTTTAGTCTTGGATCTTCTGTATTTAAGCCAAATTGTTCTTCTGCAATTTGCGTCATTTTGTCATCTATTTCTACTACATCAATTGTTTTGTTTTCATATTTAGCTAAGTAATGCATTGGGTACGTATAAGCTGCTCCCCCTATTAGAAGGGTTGCTGTTGCATCTTGATTAAAATATTCTAATAAGTCATAATATTTTAAATATTCTGCACCCATTTCATTGGTCTCTGTATCTAAATAAGATTCTAGTGCTCTGTCCACTTGTAAAGTTTTATAAGTTGTGTCTTGTGCCTGTACTTCTTTTATCCAAATTCTACTGTATTGTGAGTCTGTGTCTAATACAATATCTGGATTTGCTTTTATAAAAATATATTTTCCTAATACGAGTAACATAATCGATACACTTACAGCAAAAAGAAGTGAATACCAATATTTTTTATTTTTATTTTCTCGTATGACAATAGACATTAACATAAGAACGATTACAATACAAATATTAATATTGCTAGCCCCTATATGGGGAATTAAAACAAACCCCATAAAAAATGTTCCAACTATACTACCAATTGTTGATAAAGCTGATATTCTACCAGATGAAGAACCTATTTCTGTATTATTTTTCACCGTAAGTTTTACTGCCAATGGTGATATCATGGCTAAAATAAAACTAGGAATAGAAAATACAATAATCGCACAAATAATGGCTGCTACAATTAAATTTTCTATCATGCCTGCTATATTTTTTACAATTAAAGTTTCAAATAAGGGAATAAAACTGGTTGCCACTGCTGAAATTAGTAATACTTCTGCTATTGTATTTAAACTTGCATTTTTATCTGCTTTTTTACCGCCATACCAATACCCTAAACTCATACTAACAAGAATAATTCCGATAATACTTGTCCAGACTACATTAGAACTACCAACATAAGGGGATAATATTCTAGCAGCAAGTAATTCTAATCCCATTTGAATGGCTCCACTTAAAAATACAATGATTTCTAGTTTATATTTCTTCATTATTTCCTCCATCGCGAAAAATTTTTATTTCATTGTTTTTTTACCGCAAACTAGATTATAAATTTTTCTCATCTTGTCTTAATAGTATATGAGCATCTTTTAATTGTTGTTCTGAAACTTTAGATGGTGCTCTCATTAATAAATCTCTTGCTTTTTTATTTTTAGGAAATGCGATTACTTCTCTAATATTTTGTGTATCTTCAATTAACATAATCATTCTATCAATTCCTGGAGCTGCTCCTGCATGTGGTGGAGTTCCATATTGGAATGCATTATATAAAGCTCCAAACCTATTTTTCACATCTTCTTCTGTATATCCTGCGATTTCAAATGCTTTTACCATAATTTCAGGACTATGGTTTCTTACTGCTCCAGATGCCATTTCATAACCATTACCTACTAAGTCAAATTGATAGGCTAAAATCTCTAATGGCTCTTTGGTCTCTAAAGCTTCTAATCCTCCTTGTGGCATAGAAAATGGATTATGATTAAAATCGATTTTTCCTTCCTCTGTTAATTCATACATTGGAAAATCTACAATAAAACAAAATTTATATACATTTTTTTCAATTAAGTCTAAACGTTTTCCTAACTCAATTCTGACAAGCCCTGCTATTTTTTGAGCAGCTTCTAAAGTATCTGCAATGAAAAATACACATCCATTTTCCTTTAAACCATAATTGGTTTTTAATTCTTTTAATATATCTGGTGTTATGAATTTTGCAATTCCACCTTCTAAGTTTCCTTCTTGGGTTAATTTGGTCCAAGCTAAACCTTTTGCACCACATTCTTGCTGTGCAAATTCTCCCATTTTATCAAAAAACTTCCTTCCTTGTTTTGCTCCATCTGGTACAATAATTACTTTAACAGTTTTGTCTTGAAAGGCTTTAAATTCTGTATTTTTAAATAATCTTGTAGCATCTTGAATGATTAATGGATTTCTTAAATCTGGTTTATCTATTCCGTATTTTTCCATTGCCTCTCTATAAGGAATTCTAACAAATGGTCCCTCTCCTACTTGCCAATTTGTAAACTTTTTGAAAACATAAGGAACGACATCTTCTATGACTTGAAATACATCTTCTTGTGTACTAAATGCCATTTCAAAATCTAGTTGATAAAATTCTCCTGGTGCTCTATCTGCTCTTGGCTCTTCGTCTCGGAACCATGGAGCAATTTGAAAATATTTGTTAAATCCAGATACCATCAGTAATTGCTTAAATTGTTGTGGTGCTTGTGGAAGGGCATAAAATTCTCCTGGATTTAGTCTACTAGGAACTAAATAATCTCTTGCACCTTCTGGAGATGAGTTTGCTAAAATGGGGGTTTGAATTTCATAAAATCCTAGTTCATCCATTCTGTCTCTTAGTGCTTTTAAGATTTTAGAGCGAAGTAAAATGTTTTTATGTAATGTTTCATTTCTTAAATCTAAAAATCGATATTCTAGTCTTAAATCTTCTCTTGCTTCTACATCAGAGTTTATTTCAAATGGCAATTCTGGCTTACAGGTTCCTAAAATTTCTATTTTATTTGCCATTACCTCAATTTCTCCTGTTTTCATTTTTGGGTTTTTACTAGCTCTTTCCACAACTTTTCCCTCAATGTGGATACAACTTTCTTTTGCTATTTCTTTTACTTGTGTTTGTAGTGATGCATCATGAACAACAACCTGTGTTATTCCATCTTCGTCTCTTAAATCAATAAACACCATTCCCCCTAAGTCTCTTATTTTTTGCACCCATCCTGCTAGTTCTACTTCTTCTCCAACATTACTTAATCTCAATTCTCCTAAGTTTTTATTTCGATACATCAAAAACCCTCTCCTTTCAAAATTCTATGCTTTGTTATTGGCAAAAAAACGCATCTAATGTTTTCTCTAATTCTTCCCTAGTTTCAATTGTATTGATTGTTTTTCTGAATTCACTTGCATTGGCTAAATTTTTACTATAAGCTGCTAAGTGTTTTCGAAATTCTTTTATGCCTACATTTTCGCCTTTTTCTTTTATTTCTAAATCTAAATGTTCCTTTACGATTTTTAATTTTTCTAAGTTACTACAATTTTCTAATTTTTCTCCTGTTTCTAAATAGTGTTTTATTTTTTTAAATATCCATGGATTTCCAAAAGATCCTCTTCCTATCATGATGCCATCTACCCCTGTTTTTTCAAACATTTCCTTAGCAGTCTCTTCATTTACTACATCTCCATTTCCTATGACTGGAATATTGACTGCCTCTTTTACTTTTTTGATTATTTCTAAATCTGCTGTTCCAGAATAATATTCCGCTCTTGTTCTGCCATGAATGGTAATGGCGGAAATTCCTGCTTGCTCTGCTATTTTTGCTAGATCTGTTGCTACAATATTTTTGCTGTCCCATCCTTTTCGAAATTTTAAAGTAACGGGAACACTCGCATTTTTTACAACAACTTCTAGTATTTCTTTTGCTTTTTCTAAATCTAATAAAAGTTTACTTCCATCACCATTTTTTACAACTTTAGGTGCTGGACATCCCATATTGATATCTATGATATCTGCTATTTGGGAGACATATTGTGCCGCATATCCCATTGCGTCTTGGCTTGATCCAAAAATTTGAATGGCAACAGGTCTTGTTTCTCCTGTTAAATTCATGAGTTTTTTTGTTTTTTCATCTCCGTAAAATATAGCTTTGGCACTTACCATTTCAGAACAAACTAGACCTGGTTCGAATTTTTCACATATTAACCTAAATGGCAGGTCGGTTATACCTGCCATTGGAGCTAATAATAGATTATTTTTTAGTATTACATTTCCTATTTTTAATTTATGCAAATACATTGAATTGCTCCCTATTTCATAAAAATTGTTTTCTTTCTATTTCCACTGATATTTAGTAATAAACCGATACAGATGAAACTTGTTATCATGGAACTTCCTCCATAACTGATAAATAGTAATGGTACTCCTGTTATAGGAAGTAAACCTAATGTCATTCCTATGTTTTCTGCCATGTGAAATAAGAATATTCCACTAATACCTGCTGCAATGTAAGATCCTACATCATCTTTTGCCGTTTTGGCAACATATAGTGCTTTTGTAATTAAGGTTACATAGACAAGTACCACTCCTGCTGATATGATAAATCCCATTTCTTCTCCTATTACAGAAAATATAAAGTCTGTGCTTTTTGGAGATAAATAACCTAGTTGTGTTTGATTTCCATTTAATAAGCCCATTCCTGTAAGTTCTCCTGCTCCAATTGCTATTTTGGATTGTATTACATTATAACCAGAACCTCTTGGGTCTGATTCTGGGTCTAAAAAGACGTCTATTCTTGCTTTAGCATGTTCTGGTAATACAAAGAAATATAGCAATGGTACCGCTATGATAACAAGGATAAATGCTGTTATGATATATTTTTTGTCTATTCCTGCTACAAATAACATTAAAACAAGTGCTACTAAATAGGCAGCAGCTGTTCCATAATCTGGTTGTAATAATATTAAGAAAACAGGTACTGCTACTGTAAGTAATATGATTCCTAATTTCCAAAATACATTGATTTCTGATTTTCCTTTTTCTTGTATTTTTACAATGGTAGCTGCTAAAAATAATACAACTGAAACTTTTGCAATTTCCGCCGGTTGAAGGGAAAATGCTCCTATGTTAAACCAACTGCTTGCACCATTAATTGCTTTGGTAAATAAAACAGCAATTAATAAGATAATGGATATGCCATAGAGGATCGGTGATAATCTTACCCATACTTGGTAATCTACAAAAATTACAATGATCATAATGACAATACTGATGGCAAACCATATGATTTGTTTTTTTAAGTCTTCAAAATTATCAGATTGTGTGGCTGAATATAGAGCTACAAAACCTACTATACAAAGTAAAATCGCTGAAATAAATATCCACCATTCCATATTTTTAAAAATTTTATTTTTCATGATTTTTTCTCTTCTTTTCTATCATTTTCTTTTTGGTTTTCTTCTTGTGGCTTGGTGGCTTCTTCATTTTTTACATTTTGCGTTTCTTCGTTTGTTTCGTTTGTTATATGATTATCGGAATTTTGTGGTTTTTCACTGGTATTTTCTTTTACTTCTTCTTTTGGTTTATCTTTGTTTTCTTTTTCCTGATTTTCTTTGGCTTCTAGTTTTGTTTTTTCTTCTTTTGGTGGTTGTTTTTCATTTTGGATTTTATTTTGCTCTTCTGCTGAGTTTGGCTTATTTTCTTCTTTTTCTGGTTTTGGAGGTCGTTTTTGTATGATTTTTTCTTCTTGATTGGTTTTGCTTAATTTTCTTGCCTCATCTTTTATATTAATAATTGGAATATTCGCATATAATGCTGGTGGACCTTGCACACCTTCTTCGTTTGTTTCTGTTGTTAGCCTAACATCCATGGCTTTTTCATCTATGTCGATATATTTTTTGATTACTTCTATAATTTCTTTTCTCATTAAATCTAGGAAATCTGCTGAAACATTTGCTCTATCTTGCATTAAAACTAAATGTAATCTTTCTTTGGCTGTATCTTTTGAATTGGATTTTAGCATTTCCTTTTTTTTATTTTTTTTAAAAATGTTTTTTAAATTTTCAAACATTTATTTCCCTCCAGTTTTGATTTGCTTATGTAAGTTACTACATTTTTCTTTTTTTCTTTCGACTTATTTGTCTTTACTAAAAAGTCTTTTTAATTTTGCCCAAAATCCTTTTTCTCTACCAGGAATTGTGATTTCTATGTCTTCTCCTAATAGTCTTTTGGCAATTTCTAAATAGGCTTTTCCAGATGGTGCTTTTTTGTTTTGAATAACTGGTTCTCCTTTATTGGTTTGTGTAATAATATATTCATCATCTGGTACTACACCGATTAAGTCTATGGATAATAAGTCTACTATATCATCTACATCCATCATTTCTCCTTTTCTTACCATGTTTGGTTTGATGCGGTTAATGATTAATTCTGGATTTTTGATTTCAGATGATTCTAAAAGTCCTATAATTCGATCCGCATCTCGAATGGATGATATTTCTGCTGTCGAAACAACAATCGCTCTGGTTGCTCCTGCGATTGCATTTTTAAATCCTTGTTCTATTCCTGCTGGACAGTCGATTAGTATATAGTCAAATTCTTCTTTTAGCTTTCCTGTTAATTTTTTCATCTGTTCTTCATTTACTGCTGATTTGTCTCGTGTTTGAGCTGCTGGTAATAAGTATAATTCTTTAAATCTTTTATCTTTTATTAATGCTTGTCTTAATTTACATTTACCTTCAACAACATCGACTATGTCATATACAATTCTGTTTTCTAAGCCCATGACTACATCTAGGTTACGCAAGCCAATGTCTGTATCAATTAAAGCTACTTTTTTTCCTTCTAAAGCTAAACTTGCACCTAAATTAGCTGTTGTTGTTGTTTTTCCAACTCCGCCTTTTCCTGATGTTATAACTATAACTTCTCCCATTTTTTGTTCTTCCTTTCTTAGGATTTTTTGCTTGTACTATCATATAATGGATTTTCTAAAAAGTCAATAATTTGACATAAAAAACCAGAATATTTTTGCAATGGGGTCATTGTATATTTTTTATAAAATTGGTAAAACTTTTCGTATGGATAATTTTAAAACATTTTGGCCACAGGCTATTTATTTTGAAAAAGCAATTGAAAATTATGTCTTAGGAAAAGAACTTTTGGCTAAGTATTCTGATGTACCTAAATTTGAAATTGAAAATCATAATAATATTGAAGAAATGAGAAAAAAACAAAATCGTGAGTTCCCTTTTATGAAAAAGAATTTGATTATTGGCACTAGAAAAACTCATAAATTTGTAGAAAATCATAAAGTTTCTGATTATTTGGTTCCTTATACTTCTTCTCGGGTGTACTGCTATGTGTTTGTATTGTTATTTGGTTTGCCATTATAATAAATGTGCTTATTTAAGGCTTTTTGTGAACCGTGAAGAAATGCTAAGTAAAGTGATACAAGTTGCAAATAAGGATTTTGTTGAAAAAAATAGGGAATCTGTTTTTGAAATTGGTAGTAATAGTGATTTAGTTTTGGAAAATACCATTACTGGAAATTTAATTTGGACTATTCAACATTTTGCTAATAACCCAAATCAAAAAGGTTTTTTGACTTTTCCTACTAAGTTTGATATGGTAGATAGTATCTTAAATTTAGAACATAATCGGTAAAGTAATTGTTAGAATGAGTGTTAACCCAGATGAAATTATTCGTAAAGTTGAGCTTGGAACTTCTCCATTAAAAGGCAGGATAGAAGCCATTAATAAACTAAAACAAGCTGGTTATAAAGTTGGAATTTTAATGGCACCTGTTATTTTTGTAGAGAATTGGAAACAACTTTATGGCGAGTTAATTGAAACTTTGCGTTTAGAATTATCAAGTGAAGTAAAAAAAGATGTTTTTTTTGAAATTATTTTTATGACTTATAGTTATGTTCATACCAAAATTAATGCAGAAGCTTTTCCCCATGCGGTTTCTTTATATGATAAAAATTTGATGACTGGTCGTGGACGTGGGAAATATATGTATAAAAAAGATTTACGCATTGATGGTGAAAATTTCTTTAGGGAAAAACTGCATGAATTTTTTCCTGGTAATTCAATTGTTTATATTGTATAATTTCTAAGAAAGGGGAAAAATATATTTTTTAAATGATATTTTTCCTCTTTATCAAATTATTATAGAGAATTGTTTTCTTTTGCTTCTAAAATTAAGTTTATACCATCTTTTAGTCCTTGCAAGTATATTTCTTTACAAATGCTTCCTAATTTTATATTATAATTTTCTTCCATTATATGGTATAGGTCTTTATTTTTTGCTAAGTCTACATCATCTATTTTTACTAGTTTATTTTCCACTTTTTTGATGGCTTGCCTTATGGTATGGTCTATCACTTCTCTTCTTTTTAAATAAATTTCTTCTAACATATTTTTTCCTCCAATCTTTAGTTTTATCTATTTTTCTTTTTTTATTCTTCTTAATTTTGATTTTATTATACCACCTCCAAACCATAAAAAGTTGGTAGATTAAATTTTTTTGAAATAATATTTTTTGAATACATAATTGTATATTTAATAGTTTATTTTTATCATATTGTTTTTATTTTGGCAATGAATTTTGGGATTTTTTTATTTTGGTTTTTGGGAAATTAAAAACAGTTTCATTGTTGGTAATGAAACTGTTTTATGATTTTTTATTATAAATATTTGTAAGTGGTTATGCAGGATACAAGGTGTTAGATTTAAAAACAACACATGCAAAATGTTGGGCACACGCAATGAGATATTTTTACGATAGTGTTCCATTAGATAGTAATAAAAAAATGATAACAAATGCAGATGGATATACAAGAGTAAAATACATAGATGAACTATTTAAAATAGAAAAAGAAATAAAATATTTGATAGAGACATTGCCACAACTAGAAGGAGAAAAAACAGATGAAGAAATAGAGAAATATTTACCATGGTCAAGAGAATTGCCAGAGGAAATATTAAATTATGAAGGTACATATGAGGATATAAAGATAGTGTAGCATATGAATAACCTCAGGTTGTTATCCAAATTATAATTATAGTTTCTTAATGTTTCTTGAAAGCTACTGGCAAATTCATAATAATTGGCATTGTAATGGTCTGTTAGTACCTCCATATAAGTCCATCGATACTTCTTCTTGTATTTGTCCATATTCTGTCTCTTCTTTTGCTTGCATGGATTGCTTTAAAATCCCATTTTCTCCTGATAGCATTGCTATGGATATTCCCGCTAAAATTAGCACTAGTATTATTGTTACAACTAATGCCATCAATGTTATTCCTTTTTCTTTTTCATTTTTTGTTATTTTCATTAGAGCCTCCCACTTTTATTAATTTTTCTTATTTTGTACTTTTTTTCCAATTTTATGCTATTTTTAACTTATATTATTGATTTCTAGCATAAAAAATTCATTCACTCTCTTCTGATGTTTTGGTATTTTTATACTACCATATCTGATTTTATTTTTCAACATTTTTCAAATATTTTTTTGCTTTTATTTTTTCTTTTATTTTTTGTGTTTTTTTGCTATTTTTATGTATTTTCACTACTTATAATTTGTAATTTATTGTAATTTTATTTATAATAATATCATATTTTTATTACGTACAATTGTCATGTTGGTCATTTTGTCTTTTTGTTATATAATAAATATATTTCAATTAGTAAAGGAGTCTACTGTATGGATCTTAAATTAAACAATTTAGAAATAGGTAATCGTATTCGTTCTATTAGGGAAGATATGTTTATGAGTAGAGAAAAATTTTCTGAAATGATTGATATTTCTGAAGTATTTTTAGGTCAAATTGAACGTGGCGAATGTTCTTTAAGTCTGAAGACTTTGACTAGTATTATTGCTTATACTGGTTCCTCTGCTGATTTTATATTATATGGAAATGACGAACCTGACTCTTATCGAAAAAAAATTGATAGAATTTTAAAACATTGTAATGAAAATACTTTAGAATTGATTTATAATTTAATCC
>CALXRJ010000005.1 GCA_944390615.1 uncultured Clostridia bacterium
AATATATGAATTCAGATCAGGCAAAAAATATCATTACCAACAACATGACACAAATCATACAATCTCAAAATTTGGATAAACAAATTTTGACTATAATGGAAAACTATATACAAAATGTTATGGAAACAATTAGCAAAAGTATACAAAAACAAATGAAATCCAGTATTCAAACTTTGAGCAAATCAATAACAAATGCAATTAGTATAGATGAAAATGCTTTCTTAGGGGCATTCAAAATGAAAATGAATGAAGAAGAATTATCAGAATTGTTTAATTCTCTTATGTCTAAGGAAAGTGTTACTTATGAGAGTAATTTAAAAAAACTAAATTATGCAAACCTAGATGAGCCAAGTGGAATTAATATTTTTCCAAAAGATTTTGAAGGAAATAAAGCAATTACTAATTTGCTAAATGAATATAATAATAATATGCAAGAAAATGGCGAAGAAGATAAAGTAATTTCTTTTTCTGATATGGTAGGAACCTTGATGAGTTCTGTAACAACGATTGTAGATACAATTAGTTATGTATTAATTGCATTTGTTGCGATATCGTTAGTTGTTTCTTCAATTATGATTGGTATTATTACATATATTAGTGTATTAGAACGCAAAAAAGAAATTGGAATTTTAAGAGCAATTGGGGCTTCTAAACGTAATGTAGCACAAGTATTTAATGCAGAAACTATTATTATTGGTACCCTTGCGGGAGTAATGGGAATAGGTATTACTTTATTATTGCTAATTCCTACCAATAAAATTATTGCATCCATTGCAAATGGAGCAAATATTGCAGCATCATTGCCACTTATGGCAGGAATTATTTTAATTATATTAAGTATAGTATTAACCCTAATTGGAGGCATTATTCCATCTAGGAAAGCAGCTAAGGAAGATCCAGTATTAGCATTACGAAGTGAATAATAAACCATGAATTATATAGAAAGTTAGGCTATGATGAAAATAGAGATAAAGCATTTATAAAACAAATAAAAGAGTAAAAAATAGAATGGAGATAAAAAAATGAAAGTATTATTCGCCACAACCAATTTAGCCAAAATAGAAAAATATAAAAAACCATTAGAAGAAAAAGGAATCGAATTAATCACAATTCATGATTTAGATTTTAAACTACCCATAGAAGAAAATGGAAAAAATGCCATTGAGAATGCCTACATAAAAGCAAAAACATATTACGATGAAACCAAAATTCCCACAATTGGAATGGACAATTGCTTATTTATAGAAGAACTGCCAAAGGAAAAACAACCAGGCACACATGTCAGAAGAGTAAATGAAAAAGAATTAACTGATGAAGAAATGATACAATATTATACCAATCTAGTAAAACAATATGGAGGAAAATTAACAGCAAAATGGGTATATGGAATGGTAATCTGTAATGGAAAAGAAACCAAAGAATATAGTTGGAATAAAAGTAATTTCTATCTTGTCGATAAGCCATGCCCAAAAAGAAATCCTGGATATCCATTAGATTCGATATCCATTATGCCAGAAAACAATAAATATTGGGTAGAGCTTACAGAGGAAGATAAAAGAAAAAGCAAAGAAGAAAATAATCAAGATGATGTGATTGAATTTATAGTAAATAATGTATAAAAAAGGGATATGGTAAAAACAATGAATACAATATAACAAGGCTTCATATAATATAAATGGAGGTATCACATGAGTAGAAAAACCAAAATTTATATTAAATCCATCTTAATTCCTGTAATCATAGGAGGTATTGTAGGACTTATTATATCCTCATCCATAGACTATAATTCTTTAGAAAGACCTTTCTTATCTCCACCAAGCATAGCTTTTCCTATCGTATGGACGATTCTATATATTTTAATGGGAATATCTTTCGCCATTTTAGAAAGTAATCAATTAACCGATAAAAAAACAAATTTATTATATTATACGCAGTTAGGATTTAATGCCTTATGGTCAATTATTTTCTTTCTACTAAAATGGAGATTATTTGCTTTTATATGGATTATCATACTTGCCATACTTATTATTTTTATGATACTAAATTTTTACCGTAAAAATAAAATAGCAGGATTATTGCAAGTTCCCTATCTATTATGGGTATTATTTGCATCTTATTTAAATATAGCAATTTACATTTTAAATAAATAACAAAAATTTGACACAAACGTAAAATTATGTTAATATAAATACATAAAAAGAAAAGAGGAATTTATTATGAAAGTTAAAATATTTTTAAACCAACTACATCATCATCGTAGGAGCTTGTAACTATCGTATTCAATACGTAGGTACAGGCTAAAAACTGTGCCTACGATAGTTTAAAAATATTTTAAGATATAGAGATACTTAAAAAAGGCTATTGGTAGGAATCAAATTTTACCAATCGTCTTTTTTTTAGTATCTCTATTTTTGTTTAAAAATAGGAAAACTTCATAATAAAATTCCAAAGGAAAGGTGATAAAAATGGAAAAATTAGAATTAAAAAATGTAAAAGGAAGTTATGACTACGAAAGTAAAGACCAAATGATAAGAAACTATATTTCAGATACTTTAAAAAATGTTTTTGAAAAATATGGCTACAAACCATTATCCACATCGATTTTATGCTACTACGATTTATTAGCTCTAAAATATAGCGAAGACAATGATATATTAAAGGAAATTTACCAAGTAACAGACCAAGCAAAAAGAAAATTAGCCCTAAGATATGACTTAACTGTCCCATTTGCCAAATATATAGCAATCAACCAAAATATCAATTTACCATACAAAAGATATGAAATGGGAAAAGTATTTAGAGATGGACCAGTAAAAAAAGGTAGAATCAGAGAATTTATACAATGTGATGTAGACAGTGTAGGAATCGAAGGAGAGATGGTAGAAGCGGAATTAATGGCTCTATATAAAGAAGGTTTTGAAAAATTAGGAATTGACATTAAAATAAAATACAATAACAGAAAAATTATGATAGGAATCATAGAAATCTGTAAAATTCCAAAGGAAAAGATTTCACAAGTAGTAACCATAATTGATAAATTTGAAAAATTAACAAAAGAAGAAATAAAAATAGAATTTTTAAAAATAGGATTAGAAGAAAAACAAATTCAAAATTTAATTCAATATTTAAATATGAATTTTGCAAATTTGAAAAAGACATTTGAAAGTACAGAAAATTTAAGCCTACAACAAGGATTAAAAGAAGTCGAGGAACTAAATCAATATATTGAAAATCTTAAGCTAAGTCCTTATGTAGAATTTTCTGCAACTCTTGCAAGAGGGCAAGAATACTATACAGGTACAGTGATGGAAGTCTATCAAACAGAAGGAGAAATCAAGTCAAGTATTGGTGGTGGAGGCAGATATGATAAAATGATAGGAGACTTTATTGGAGATGGTAAAAAATATCCTGCTGTTGGCATTAGTTTTGGTTTAGATGTTATATTTGATATTTTAAAAGCAAGAGGAAATGTAAAAAATACAGTAACAGATGTGTATATCATTCCAATGGGAAACAATAGGCAAGCTATGAAAATGGCACAAGATTTGAGAGAAAAAGATATAAAAGTAGATATGGAAATGAATGATAAAAAATTAAAGAAGTCACTTAATTATGCCAATCTGGAAAATATCCCTTTTGTAATTATAATGGGAGAAGAAGAATTAAAAGAAAATAAAGTTATTTTAAAAAATATGAAGACAGGAGAACAAGAAAAAGTCAAAATGGAAGAAGTTGCTCAAAAAATGCTTTCTTTTTTTACTATCTTATGATACAATAAGTAAAATTTTTAAAATAATAAAAAATAGGATGGTTATAATATGGAAAGAGAAAAAAGATTAAAAATAATTTTAGAAAAATGCCCTCAAAATCACCAATGTCCAGCTATCAAAGTTTGTCCAGTAGGAGCATTATCACAAGAAGGTTTTCAGGCACCTAAAATAGATTATAATAAATGTATCAAATGTGGCAAATGTTCTAATTTTTGCCCTAAAAAAGCTTTAGTTTTAGAATAAGAACCAAAAGTAATAATTTTGATGTTTGAGGAGAAGCAAAAGAAAAATGATAATTATGTCAATCTAAAAATAAGCAATTATGCCTATGTAGATTTAAATTGATAAAAAGAAAGGAAATCATGATATGGATAAAGATTTTGAAAAATTAATAACAGAAGCTAAAAAAAATAGCCAATAAAAGAATTTTTAAAGGATTTATTGCCAGAAATGTATATCACAAAAAAATTATAAAGTGCCAATTGAAACTTTAGTGCTTTTGGCAGAAAGGTAATGAAAATTGAATAATATAGAAAATTTAAAAGATTTAATAATATATCAAAGTCAAAACAATGAAAATATATCAGTAGAAGTTCTATATAATGAAGAAGATTTTTGGCTAACTCAAAAATCAATGGCTAAATTATTTAATGTAGCAGAAAATAATATTACATACCATTTACAAAAGATTTTTAAAGCAAAGGAATTAGAACAAGATTCAGTTACTCAAAAAATTAGAGTAACTGCGTCAGATGGAAAAAAATACAATACAAATTTTTATAGCTTAGATGCAATTATAGCAGTTGGATACAGAGTAAATTCAAAAGAAGCAACAGATTTTAGAATTTGGGCAACCAAAACCCTAAAAGAATATATAAAAAAAGGTTTTGTTCTAAATAGTGAGATGCTAAAAAATGGTCCTAAATTTGGAAAAGACTACTTTGACGAATTATTAGTTAAAATAAAGGAAATTAGAGCTAGTGAAAGAAGATTTTATCAAAAAATAACGGATATATATAAAGAATGTAGCTATGATTATGATAAAAATAGTGAAACAACACAAGAATTTTATAAAAATGTGCAAAATAAATTACATTTTGCTATTACAGGAATGACTGCTCCTGAAATCATTTATAACAGAGTAGATAGTAAAAAAGAAAATATGGGATTAATGACTTGGAAAAATGCGCCAAACGGAAAAATATTAGAAACCGATGTTACAATAGCTAAAAATTATCTTTCGCAAGAAGAAATCACTGAACTAAATAACTTAGTATCGATGTACCTTGATTATGCAGAAAGACAAGTGAAATTGGGAAAGATTATTTCTATGCAGGAATGGAAAGAAAAATTAGAAATATTTTTAACAATAAATGAATACAACATTTTAAAAGATAATGGAAGAATAAAAAGAGAAATAGCGGATAAATTAGCTTTAGAAGAATATAAAAGATATAGGGTTATACAAGATAAAAATTATGTTTCGGATTTTGATGAGCTTGTAGCTGAAACAAAACAGTTAAATAATAGCTAAGAGAAAATAGATAAAATGTCAATTGAGACCTAAGTGCTTTTGGCAGAAAGAGGTAAAAATGATTATAGAAAATGCTTATTTTGATGACATACAAAAAATTTGGAAAGAAAACAATAATGGCTATATCACATATGAAAGCAACCAAATGGCTATAAAAGATGAAAAAATGAAGCAATTTGTTTGGAGAGAAAATGATATAACCATGGCATATGCGATTGTTTATTTAGGAAAAGATTTTTGCAAAAAAGATGAATACCCAAATCAAATACCAATATGCCAGAAAAAGTTGCCTATATTTGGGAAATTGTTACAGATAAAAACTATACAGGTAAAGGAATTGCTAATCACTTAATAAAATATATAACAGAAAAATACCAAGATTTTACAATTTATAGTTGTATCGATTTAACCAATATAGCATCTTTAAAATTACATGAAAAAAATGGTTTTCATACTTTATATGAATTTGAAAAAAGACATGACGATGGTTCTATTTCTTACCATAATATGATGGTAAGAGAAGGAAAATAAAGAAAGGAAGTTAAAAATATGCAAAGAGAAGAAGCAATCGATTTATTAAAAAAATATAACAAAGAAGAATTTCATATTAGACATGCTTGCACTGTAGAGGCAGTTATGAGATATTTTGCAAAAGAAAATGGACAAGATGAAGACTTTTGGGGAATTGTAGGATTATTACATGATGTTGATTTTGAACAATATCCAGACGAACATTGTCAAAAAGCACCTGAACTATTAAAAGAAATTAACGCATCAGACGAAATGATTCATGCCATTTGTAGCCATGGATATGGTATTTGTTCTAATATAAAGCCAGAACATGAGATGGAAAAAATACTATTTGCAGTAGATGAATTAACCGGATTAATCTGGGCTGCAGTAAAAATGAGACCATCGAAAAGTACAAAAGACATGGAAGTATCTAGTTTAAAAAAGAAATTTAAAGATAAAAAATTTGCAGCAGGATGTTCAAGAGATACGATTAAACAAGGAGCAGAACAACTTGGTTGGGATTTAGATAAATTGTTTGAAAAGACTATTTTCGCAATGAGAAGTTGTGAAGATGAGATTGAAAGTGAGATGAAAGATTTTTAATTTTTGCAAAAATAGAGAAAATGTAGTATAATAATAATAGCATGACCAGTGGGTTATGTCAGGAACTGTTGTAGCCGTTTTAAAAACCGAGAGGAGGTTGGTTTTAAATTATGGGTTACTATGAAGAAGAGCAGGAAAGAAGGGAAGAGCTGCGGAGGTTTTATAAGCAGCAGAAATCCGTAAGACCGGAATGTAATTTCGGCTATAAGGATTGCCTGACCTGCAAAGGGTCTAAAAACTGTAAAATAAAGCAGTTTTTAGACTAAAAGAAAAAGCTATCTGCCAAAGAGCTATTGTTTGGCAGATAGCTTCTTTCTTTTTGCAAAAAATCAAGAAAAATTTCAAATTTTTAACAAAATAATCTATCAAAAACATGACATAATATTAATATAAAACAAAAAAAGGAGGAAAAATTTTATGAAAAAAACAATTTGTATCATAACAGCAATTGCTCTATTTACCATACTTATTTTATCCAAAAACGCGTATGCGGCAAGTTTAGACACAATTGATGTACAACTTAGCAAAACAACTGTAAGACCTGGAGAAGAAGTAACCGTTACCATACAATTTGGTCAAGACTTAGGAGCTTATACATTTGATGTTGCCTATGATAATCATATATTTGAGTATGTTTCAGCAGAAGGAGGAACGCCAAATGATTTAACAGACAAAGTAAGAGTTGTATTTCATGACTCATCCGGAGGAACCAACCCAAGAACCAATATGAGTGTAACCTTTCGGGCCAAAGCAGATATTACAACATCCAACCCAACAGATTTTGCTATAACAGGAGAAGGTTTATCTAATGCAGATACTTCTGTAACCTTTGATGATATTACAACCCCAATTGAAAAAAATGTAACAGTAGAGCCAGAATATATTGATTATACATTACACCTAGCCTCTTCAGGAGACATGATAAAAGGAGAAGAAAAAGAAATGCAACTTTCTTATTCTTCACCAATGGGTCGTTATTATGAGCATGCTAGACTAATTGCAGAAGCAACTGGGCCTCAAAATGCCGATGTTCAATTATTAGCAACTGATGAATCAAGTTTAGAACATGACATTATTGATAGTGGTTGGGGAGATGCCCAAGGTTATAAAATAGGTGGAAAAGATGTTTCACAAGTTTTAAATGTAAGAGCAATCTTTAGTGATGCCGGAGATTATACGATTACTTTAAAATTAATTGACAGAGATAACTCTGACCAAACCATTGCAGAACAAACTTTTTACTTTACCGTTTTAGAAACAGCAACCATCACTCCACCAGAAGAAAATAATCCTGGTGAAGTAACCAACCCAGAAGAGGCAACCGAAGAGGAAGAAATAGAGCAAATAGAAGAAGAAACAAGTCAGGAAAAAAACCAAGAAGAAACACCGACTCAATTGCCAAAAACAGGTAGAAATAAGTATGTTTTAGCAATTGGAGTGATAGCAATTTTAGTGGCAACTTGTATTTATATTAATAAAAGAAAATAAAACCGAAAGGAGTATTTGTATTTTTACGAAACTCCTTTCCTTACATAAGGAGAAAAGTATGAAAAAAAGAAAAACTTATCAAATTATCATCAATTGCATTTTCATTTTTGCTATTTTTTGCATAGTCTTATATTTACTCATAGAGCAATATCAAGAAAATCAAATCAAAAACAAAAAAACGACTCCCTATGATATACAAACTTTAAGTACACAGGAAAGTGAGAAATCACAAGAACAAATGGAAAATACTTTAGATTCCCAAAAAAATTTAAAACAATACCCAAAAGAAGAAATTATCCAACAATACAAAGGGTATGATGTGGCAGCCAAATTAAAAATTTCCAAAATCGAATTAGAAACTTATATCTTACAAAATTATTCCAAAGCAGCCTTAAACATAGCAGTAACTAAATTTTGGGGAGCAAATGCCAATGAAATTGGTAATTTTTGTGTGGCAGGTCATAATTTTAAAAATAAAAATATGTTCCGTCGTTTAAAAGAACTAGAAGTGGGGGATAAACTTGAAATTTCAGATAATACAACAGGAAGGATAGAATACGAAATCTATGATATCTATCAAGTAGAACCAGAAGACATAAGTTGCTTATCACAAGAGACAAACCAAAAGCGTGAAGTAACTTTAATTACTTGTACCAATGATTCAAAAAAAAGAATTATTGTAAAAGCAAGAGAAGTGGAAATGACAGATTAGAGAAGAAAGGATTGAAATAGCGAAAAAATGAAAAGATTTAAGAATAAAAAGAAATATATTTTTATCGGTATATTATTTTTATTCCTATTTATAGGGATTGTAATTTATTATCAAGTAATCGCATCAGAAAAAACAAATGGGATTGAAACTTTTCCAGAAAGCTATCAAGGCTATTTAACAGAACTTGCCAAAAAACATCCCAATTGGACATTTACTGCATTATATACTAATTTAGATTGGAATTATGTTATTAGCCAAGAAAATGTATTTGGAAAAAACTTAGTACCCAAAAATTATACAGACTCTTGGAAAAATACCAATCCAGGGGAATATAATGTAGAAGTAGACAGTGGTTGGGTAGATTGTTCTAAGCAAGCAGTTGAATATTGTATGGACCCCAGAAACTTTTTAAATGAAGTACGTATTTTTCAATTTGAAACCTTATCTTATGATGCAAAAACCAATCATTTAGAAGGAATTGAAAAAATCTTGTATGGAACAGAGTTTTATCAAAAAACCGTTTCTTATTATGATGCCAATGGTAATACCATTTATATGGATGAAACCTATTCTGATTTAATTTTAAAAGGTGGACAAACTTCCAAAGTTAGTCCTTATCATCTAGCCTCTCGTATTAAGCAAGAAGTAGGACCATTTTTAACCCACTCTTCTATCAGTGGCACAGTGGAAGGATTTAAAGG
>CALXRJ010000006.1 GCA_944390615.1 uncultured Clostridia bacterium
CCTGTGAGCCTGACTAGAAAGGAGAAGTTATGGCAGACGGCTCAGTTGTAATAGAAGTCGAACTAACTAAAGAACAATTAGAAAAAGGCTTAAAATCTTTAAAATCGGACTTAAATAGTTTAGAAAAAGAAACATCAGGGATATCTAGTAAATTATCAAAAGGGTTAAGCTCTATTGGTAGTGTAGCAACAAAAGCGGGAACAGCACTTACAGTTGGATTAACAACACCTTTGATAGCACTAGGGACAGCGGGAGTAAAATATAATGCTCAAATGGAAGATTTTCAAGCTAATTTAACAACATTACTAGGCAGTGCAGACAAGGCAAGTGAAATGCTAAATACATTAAAGCAAATGGCTAACACTACACCTTTTGAAACTACAGATTTACTTGAAGCAACTCAAATGATGTTAGGATTTGGATTGCAAGCAGATAAAACTACAGGATATTTGCAGACATTAGGCGATATTTCAATGGGAAATAGCGAAAAGTTGATGAGTTTAACTAGAGCTTTTTCTCAAATTGGTGCATCAGGAAAAGCAACGATGGAAGATATCAATCAGATGATTGATGCTGGATTTAACCCTCTTCAAATCATGGCAGAACAAACTGGAAAATCAATGGCAGATTTGAGAGAAGAAGTATCTGATGGAAAAATATCATTTGAAGATATAGCGGGAGCAATGCAAATAGCTACTTCAGAAGGTGGAAGATACTACAATGCGATGGATAAAGCTTCTCAAACAATGAATGGCAAAATGTCTACTGCTATAGATGCATTAAATACAGCTTTAGGAAATCTTACACAAAGCTTATTGCCAATTGTTACGCAAGTAGTAGAAAAAATAACGGAATGGGCTAATGCATTTGCAGATTTAGATGAAGATACAAAAAAAACAATATTAACAATTGCTGGAATAGTAGTAGCAGCAGGACCTGTATTAGGGATAATTGGAAAAATATCAAGTGGAATAAATGGATTAATTTCAATAGGATCTAAATTAAATAAAGCATTTAATTTAGGTAGTACTGCAGTAAAATTATTGGGCTCAGCATTTAGCTTTTTAACAAGCCCAGTAGGAATAGTAATAACAGCGATAACTGCAATAATTGGAGTAATAATATATTTATGGAACACAAACGAAGAGTTTAGAAATGCTATTATAAACGCATGGAATGCAATATGTGATTTTTTTAAATCAATACCTACATTTTTTCAAAATATGTGGGAAAACATTAAAAATTTTTTTATAAATGGGTGGAATAGTATTGTGAATTTTTTTACTACAACCATTCCACAATGGATACAAAACGTAATAGATTGGTTCAAACAATTGCCTTATAATATAGGTGTTTTTATCGGAGAAATATTAGGGCATATGGCAAATTTGGCATTAAAACTTGTAGAATTTGTAACAAATGATATCCCTAATTTCATTAATAGCGTAATAGAATGGTTCAAACAATTGCCACGGGAAAATATGGCAATGGTTACAAAAAGCAATAGATTATATAATAAAATGGGGACAAAATACATACAACTCTGCAGTTGAATGGGTATCTAATACTATAAATGCAATAATAGATTGGTTTGCACAGTTGCCACGGAAGAATTTGGACCTGGCTAACAAATACAATAAATAATGTAATAAATTGGGGAAGAGATTTAGCTAACAAGGGAAAATCAGCTGCTTTGGACTTAGTTAATAATATCATTAATACAATAACTGAATTACCAGGAAAAGTATTAGAGATTGGAAAAAATATTGTACAAGGTCTTTGGAACGGTATTACAGGAGCAGGAAATTGGCTAAAAGATAAAATTTTTGGCTTTGCAGGAGGAATTATTGATGGATTCAAGAAAGCATTCGGAATACATTCTCCTTCTTTGGTTATGAATAAAGAAATTGGTAGGTTTTTAGCTTTAGGACTTGGAGAGGGATTTGAGGACAATATAGCTAAAGCATATAGACAAATGAAATCAGCAGTAGATTTTGAAACACAAAAGTTAAGTACAAATTTAACAAGTAATCAAATAATTAAAACGCAAATAGAAGATACTAGACAGGCAACACTAAGCAGTATAGATAATAACAAAGAAATAACGATCAACACAACAACAAAACTAGATAGTAAGGTACTAGCAAGAGAAACGAACAAAGTCAATTCAAGACAACGACTTCAATATGGTTATGCATAGGAGGCAGAGATGGATTTATTAAAACATGGAGAATTTTCATTCAAAAAAATATTAAGTGGTGGATACAATATAATAGAAGATGAACCCGATATAGTTAGTGAAGTTACTATGGCAGATGGAACCATAAAAAGAAACTATGGCTCTATGCCAAAAACAAGCATAACTGTAAAATTTAGTCAATTAGATAAAAATACTTACAAAGAATATATGTCACATTTTTTACAGAATGAAGATATATACACTTATTTTTCACTAAAACAACAAAAGATGTTAACAAAAAAATTTTTTGTTACTTTTCCTGAAACCTCTGTGTTATCTATTACAAAAAATCACAGATATGATGAATTTGAAGTCAAATTAGAACAATGCGGGGAGGTTTCAAATGATTAATGTAACAGATTCAATAAAAAAAGCTTATGATGAAAGTACTACACAATATGACAAAATAATATTAGATAATCAAGAATACTTTATAAGCAATGTAGAATATATAGATGATTGTTATTTAGACGGAAATATATTTGGAACTGCTATAGCAAGAACTCTTGAATTTGAAATAGAAAATATTGTTGATTTAGAGAAAAAAGAATTTGAATATTTGACAGGAATAAAAACAGAAAATGGAATTGAATGGATAAGTTTAGGAAATTTTATTACACAAGAGACAGAACCAAACGATACTGAAAATATAGCTAGAATTAATGCTATAGATTATATGCTTAAATCGAATATAGAATATGTTTCAAATTTAAATTATTCAAACAAAGAGATTACTATATTACAAGTATTGCAAGAAGCTTGCCAAAATGCAGGAATAACGCTTGCTACTACTGATTTCGCAAACGCAAATTTTATAGTGGATAGTAATCAATTTGAAGAGGGGAGCTTGATAAGACAAGTATTTCAAGCGGTAGCACAAATCAGTGGAACTTTTGCAAAAATAAAGACGGACAATAAATTGTATTTTATAACACCTAAGAGAAATGGGCTAAAAGTAAAAGATGTACACAGAATGAAAGTAAAAGACTTAAATAATTTGCCAGTTAGTAAATTAGCTGGATGTGACAATAAATTCAAAATGGATAGCTATAGTGAATTAATCTTGCAAAGAAATACTCATCCGATTAACTTAGTGAGCTTAGGAATGTCAGATATTGAAGGTGAAAATGTCGTAATTCGTGATGAAGAAAGCATTGAAGAAGATGGAGAAAATAGTTTAGTTATTAATGAC
>CALXRJ010000007.1 GCA_944390615.1 uncultured Clostridia bacterium
ATTGGTTTTGACAAAGTATTTGATACCAATACAGGAGCAGACTTAACCATTATGGAAGAAGCAAACGAATTTATTGAAAGATTACAAGGTGGAGGCGTATTGCCAATGATTACATCTTGCAGTCCAGGTTGGGTACGTTTTGCGGAAAAAAATTATGGAAATCTTTTAGACCATTTATCTAGTTGTAAATCACCACACCAAATGTTTGGAGCCATTATCAAATCCTATTTTGCAGAAAAATATGGCATTGACCCAAATAAAATTTGTACGGTATCTGTTATGCCATGTATTGCCAAAAAATACGAATGTAGTAGACCAGAGATGGAAGTAGATGGTTTACGAGATGTAGACTATGTTATTACAACAAGAGAATTAGCTAGAATGATTAAACAAGCAAACCTTGATTTTACGGAATTAGAAGACAGCAATTTTGATGACCCAATGGGAGAAGCTAGTGGTGCAGGAGCAATTTTTGGAACCACAGGTGGTGTAATGGAAGCTGCTATCAGAACTGCAGTAGATACTTTGGAAAACAAAGACATAGGAAAAATAGAATACAAAGAAGTTAGAGGAGAAAAACAAATCAAAGAAGCCACTTTAAAGATTGCTGGAAAAGAAATAAAAATAGCAGTAGCAAGTGGATTAGCCAATGCTAGAAAAATTATGGATCAAATCCAAAAAGGAGAATCACCATATCATTTTGTAGAAATAATGGCATGTCCAGGAGGATGTGTCATGGGTGGTGGTCAACCAATTAAAAACTCTAAAATAAGAGCAACTGTAGATGTTAGAAAATTAAGAGCAGATAGTTTATATGCCATTGACGAAAAAAGTGTAATTAGAAAATCACATGAAAATCCTGTTATGAAAAAATTGTATGCAGAATATTTAGAAAAACCAGGAAGTCATTTAGCTCATAAATATTTACACACAACCTATAGTCCCAAAGCAAAATATAATATAGATGAGTAAAAAACGCAAAACAGCAATTGAAAAAAATGGCAAAAAAGGCACTATTAAGAGGAGAGATTGAAAGTGAAAGAAGAAAAAGATGAAAAAGAATTAAAAGAATTATTACAAATCTTAGAAATGAAATCTGGAGAACCAGAATTCATAGATGAAGTAAAACAACATATGGAAACGCAAGACTATAATTTGGCACTAGAAAAAATTTTAGAAGAAAAAGACGAGGATAAAGAGGGAAAACAAGCAAAAGAAAAAAATCTAAAAAAAGAAGAAATTTTTACCGAAAGTCAAAAAGATGTAGAAGAAAGCGTATATCCAGAAGAATTAAGAAACTTTCAACTTGAGAAAAACTTTATTGGCATGCTTTTAAAAGATCCAAAATTAATGGCAAAATATTACATATTATATGAAGAATGTTATTTTGAAAATAAAATCTTATTAGAAATATATAAAGGAATTGTGTTCACAGAAGGAGAGGCTTATACACCTTATATTGCTAAAAATGGTTACAGTTTTGGAAAAACCAATTATGAAATTAATGAAGCAAAGAAAAAATTAATTTATGAATATGAAAATAAAGATCTTGATATGGAAAAAATCTATGTTGAACTAAAAAAGATTTTTATTTTAAGAAAAAATTATGTTTCTATGCCAATTGGAAGTATACAAGAAGGAATTGTAAAAATAACCAAATATAAGCTTTATGATAAAATGTCAGAAGAGGAAGTAAAAAGTGCTGTTAATCAAGTTATGGTAACAGACAAATTTAAACAAACAGTATTAAGTGATGAGTTAACCAGTTTTTTAGTAAAAGGGAATAATAATTTAACAAATGGATTAGAGCTTCCTTTTAAAATTATTTCTAATGTATTTAAAGGCATTAGAAAAGGAGAGATGATGGCTTGGGCTATGCCATCTAATGCGGGTAAAAGCAGATTTACGATCAATTTAGCTGCCTATGTTGCCTTTATTCATAAACAAAAAGTGCTAGTTATTTCAAACGAAATGTCAGAAGAGAAAATGAAATTATGCTTAATTACCACAATTTTAAATAACAAAGAATATCAAAATTTACATGGCCAAAAAATACAAAAATCAGAAGGAGAATTATTAGGATTTAAATTTAGACCAGATCATTTAAAAGATGTAAAAGTAGATGAAAATGGCTTTGTAGTGAAAGAAGAAAAAGAAACACAAGAAGAATTTGCCAAAAGATTAAATGAGATTTCCGAAGAATTTAGAAAAACAATTGCTGTTACCGAATGGGTAAAACAACAAAAAGATAATGCTATCTATTTTGTCAATATTACCAATCATACCAATGATGAACTGCAAAAAATTATTATGAATTATTATTATAAAGAAGACATTCATTATATGTTTTATGATACTTTAAAAACAGACACAGATAACATAGGAAATGGAGAAGAAATTAAAAAAACAACTACCATTCTTTCCAATTTAGCACAAAATTTTAGTTTATTTATTGGGTCTACCATACAATTAACAGAAAATGCCACAACTCCTATGAATTTATCAGTCAATGATTTGGCTATTAGCAGGACAGTAAAAGAAGTGTTAGACACACTTTGCTTAGCTAAACAGATAAATAATGAATTTTTAGGAGATTATGAATATTCTAAAAAAGAAGTAGATACCAAATTTTATGATTTAGAAAAATTGGAAGATCCAGATGTAAGATATTATGCCTGTATTGTAGATAAAAACAGAGCTGGTGCCAAACCAAAGGTCTTATTGAGATTAAATTTAGCTTATAATTTTTGGGAAGAATTAGGCTATTTAAGATTAAAACAGAAAAAATAAATGTATCTAAAATTTTATACAGACTGCTTTACTTTTATACAAATGAAAGAAAAAGCCAAAAAATGAAGCAAAAAATCCGGGCCCTATAAGGAGCCGGATTTTTTGTTTTACTTTTTAACAAACTTTGTTTTTTAATTTATGCTCTATCTTAACAAGAAAAAATTATGCTTCATACTTTTTTTCATCTTTACATTCACATTTATCTTTAGGTTCACATTTTTCTCTATTCATAGCTTTTAAACATTTTCCTTCGTGACGAACTTTTACATCCATATCAAAATGACGTACATCATTTACCCAGATATCAAGTGCATATTGTTTTCCTGGACAAAGAGGTCCAAAAACAAATTCACCAAATTTATCGGTAAAAGTATGAGAGATAGGTGTTCTTTTTTTTCTTCCATCTTTTTCACAATCAATTTCAATTAATTTAACAACTGCATCTTTAATTGGCTCTTTAAATACATTTTTTAGTGTACCAAATATAACATCTCTGGTATCTTCTGGTAAAGTAATATCTAAGTCAAATTGTTTTCCATTAGCAATTAATCCATTTACTTCTACAACTGGACAATGAGGTCTAGGCTTTTTCATTTCCATTTCCATATCCATTTTTTTATCTTCCATGATTAAAATCCTCCATTATCATAATTTGCAATTAATATTGCTTAATAATATAGTATGAAAAATGTCGAATTTTGTGAAAAATAAAAAAAATACTTGCAAAATTACAAAAAGTGTACTAAAATAAGTACATAAAATTAAATTCAAAAATTATCATAAATTTTTAAAATAGTGTATGAATTTTAGTATCAGTGAAAAACTATTAAAAACGGAGGAAATTTCTATGAATAAAATTAGTTTTGAAGAGTTTAAAGAAAATTGTAAAAAATTACAAGGGAAAAATATTTGCATAAAAATAGCCAAAATAATAGAAACAACAAAAGAAATTGAGCAGGCACAAGTGATAGTAAATGACAATAGAATTCTGATTGCTAATGAAAAAAACGATGAAATTAATATTAATAAAAATTATATTTCCAATTTTTATCAAGAACAAGAAACCTTAAAATGTGAATTAGATAATTGGATGGAAATCTTAATTTATGAGCAAAAATAAGAAGAAATAAATTATTTAAGTTTTTCTGCAATTCCTTCACATAAATTAATAAATAATTGTTTGTTTTTTTGTGGTAAAGTAGCAATTATTTTAGAAAAAGTAGTGTCACAATTATTTGGTGTAGTGCCAAATAATAAATAATCAACATTTAAATCTAAAGCACTTGCAAGACTTGCTAAAGTTTCGATACTACATTTAGAGGTAGAACGTTCAATAGCTCCAACATAAGTAACGGAAACATCGATTTTTTCAGCAAGGGCTTCTTGTGTAATGCCTAGTTCTAATCTTCTTTTTCTAATTCTTTTGCCAATGTCTTCAAAATTCATTGTAAACTCCTTTCTGTTTGATTTTTAATAATAAATAATTTTATACGAAAAAAAGACAAAAATTAAGCAACTAATAGTACTAAAAACGATTAATAATTTGCAAAAATAAATGTATAAGGCTTAAATTAAGGATTATAAGCGAATTGTAGAAATATTACATTTTTTTTACAAATTATTAAAAGTATTGAACAGTAACCATTAGTGTGATAAACTACTAATAGTTGCAATCAAAAATAATTGCAAAACTATTGCAAGTTTATTATATATGGAAAGGACGAAAAAATAAATGATTTATGATAGAATGAGCAATAAAAAAATAAAAACAGAGAAAAATTTAAAAATTAATACTGGTAAAGATAAAGGAATTACATTAATCGCATTGGTCCTAACAATCATAATTTTACTGATTTTAGCAAGCATATCGATAGGAATGCTTGCTGGAGATAATGGCATTTTAAACCAAGCAATACAAGCAAAAGAAGATACAGAAAATGCCCAGATACAAGAAGAAGTATCCATGACTTATATGGAAGTACTAACCGATCATTATAATGCCAATTATTATGAATTTGCTAGTAGCTTTCAGGAGACATTAAGAAATTATAATAATCAAAGTCAAAAAGATACAGTAACATATGAGCCTGCAAAGGATAGATATAAAATCTACTATAAAGACCGTTATTTTGAAATTAGTACAGAAAGTGGAAATGTAACAAATGTTAGACAAGATGAAAAAGATCAAATAGCAAATATTGTTGCAGGACTTCCAACGGAAGGAACTACATCTGAAAAAGTAGACCAAATCCAACAACAATTACCAGACATGGTAGTAACAGAAGATCCAGAAACAGGCAAAATAGTAATTGAAGGAAATGAGTCTAAATGGGAAGTAGACCCAGTAACAGGAGAAATCACAGAAGCAGCCCCAGAAGATGTAACACCACCAGAAGTAACTTTAATTACAAATTCAGTAACCTCAAAAAGTATATCTGTAAAAGTAACAGCAACCGATTATGAAAGTGGTTTATTAGAAACAGACA
>CALXRJ010000008.1 GCA_944390615.1 uncultured Clostridia bacterium
GTAAAATGAAAAGAGCATTAGAGGAAACTGTAATCGAAGGGGTAGACACTAATATTGACTTCTTATTTGAGATTATTAAAAATCCAAATTTTATTCGAGGAAAATTTGATACATCTTTTGTAGAAAGAGAAATTTTGTAAGAAAGACAAAAAGGAGTAAAAAATAGATGATTGTTGATAAAATAAAAAAAAGAGAACCATCAGCTAAAAGAAACATAAACCGAGTAGATATTCAAGTCGGCAAATGGGTAAAATGTACCAAATGCAAAGAAATTTTATACAAAGAAGATGTAAGAAACAATGCCAATATTTGCCCAAAGTGTGGTGCTTATTTTAGAATGCACATCAATCGAAGATTAGAAAGCATCATAGATGAAGGAACCTATCAAAGGTTTGATTTAAACATTGAAAATTGCAATCCATTAGGTCTAGAAGACTACCCACCTAAGCTAGAAAAACTAAGACAAAAAACCAATTTAGAAGAAGCAGTAGCTTGTGGAACTGGCAAAATTGAAGGAGAAGATGTGGTCATTTGCATTATGGATAGTGGATTTTTTATGGGAAGTATGGGAACAGTTGTAGGAGAAAAAATCACGTATGCCATTGAAAAAGCAATCGAGCTAAAATATCCTTTAATTATATTTTCCGTATCTGGTGGAGCTAGAATGCAAGAAGGAATTATGTCACTCATGCAAATGGCAAAAACAACAGCTGCGATTTCCAAATTAAATGAAGCAGGAGGACTTTATATTTCTGTTTTAACAGACCCAACTTATGGAGGAGTTACCGCATCTTTTGCCAGTATTGCAGATATTATTTTAGCAGAGCCAGGAGCTATGATTGGTTTTGCAGGACAAAGAGTGATAGAACAAACCATTGGAGAAAGTTTGCCAGAAGGTTTTCAAACAGCAGAATTCTTACTAGAACATGGTTTTATTGATAAAATTGTAGAAAGAAAAGAATTAAAACATACTTTATACCAATTAATACAATTTCATAAATAAAAAAGAAAGGATGAAAAGAAAATGAGTACTACAACTGCTTGGGAAAAAGTAGAAATGGCAAGATCCAGTACGAGAAAAACATCGCTAGATTACATAGAAACTGTTTTTGACGAATTTATAGAACTTCATGGAGATAGAAACTATAGAGATGATAAAGCAATGGTATGTGGATTAGCCAAAATCGGTAACCAAAATTATACCATCATTGCCGAACAAAAAGGAAGAACGACCAAAGAAAATATCGAAAGAAACTTTGGAATGCCAAATCCAGAAAGTTATAGGAAAGCAATACGTTTTATGTCACAAGCCGAAAAATTCGGAAGGCCAGTCGTAACTTTTATTGACACAAAAGGAGCCTATCCAGGCATTGGAGCAGAAGAAAGAGGGCAAGGAGAAGCTATTGCAAATACAAAGAAAAAAATGGCAGGATTAAAGGTACCAATCATCTCTATTGTAATTGGGGAAGGCTCCAGCGGAGGGGCACTAGCTATTGGCGTAGGAAACAAAGTTTTAATGTTAGAAAATGCTATTTATTCTATATTATCTCCAGAAGGCTATGCTAGTATTTTATGGAAAGATTCATCCAGGGCAAAAGAAGCTGCAGAAAAGATGAAATTAACAGCAAAAGATTTATATGAGTTAAAAGTAATTGATAAAATCATAAAAGAGCCAAAAGATGATTTTGAAAAATTAGCCAAAAATTTAAAAAAGGAGATAACAACTCTAACCAAAGAACTAAATATGTTATCAAAAGAAGAAATTGTAGAACAAAGATACCAAAAATTTAGACAAATGGGAGAATATATCAAAAAATAATTTTGCCAAAAGACGAATTTGAGCAAAATTGCGAAGAAGAGGAGGATTTAAAAAAATGTTATTAGAAGGAAAAAAAATCTTAATTATGGGAATTAGAAATAAATGGAGTATTGCTTATGGAATTGCAAAATCAGCTTATGAAAATGGAGCACAACTATTGTTTACTTACGTAGGAGAAGAAAATAGAGGAAAAATTGAAGAATTAACAGCAGAATTTAAAGGTTGTAAATCTTATGTTTTAAATGATGCCTCTGTAGATGATATAGTAAAAGAAGTTTTTAGTAAAATAAAAGAAGAAAACGGAAAAATAGATGGCATTGTTCATGCTATAGCACATGCTTTTACAGAAGATTTGCATCGTGATTTTATATTAACCAGTAAAGAAGGATATTCTCATGCCTGTGACGTAAGTGCCTATTCTTTTGTATTAGCTGCCAGAATGGCAAAAGAATTAGATATGCTAAACGAAAATGCAAGTTTAGTAACTTTAACATACCATGGTTCAACAAAAGTTTTGGAAGGATATAATGTTATGGGAGTTGCAAAAGCTGCGTTAGAAGCAAGTGTGAGATATCTTGCTGATAATTTGGGTAAAGAAGATATTAGAGTAAATGCAGTATCTGCTGGACCAATAAAAACTTTGTCAGCAAAAGGCATTAAAGATTTTAATTCTATTTTGGATGTAGTAGAGGAAAAAGCACCACTTCATAGAAATGTAACTACGACACAAGTTGGAAATGTAGCAACATTTTTATTAAGTACTATGAGTGAAGCAATAACAGGGCAAGTGATTTATGCTGATAATGGATATAATATTATGGGTGTATAATTGAAAATTGTATAGCAACAGCTAAATAAAAAAACTCTAGCTAAAAGGATGGATAGAAAACATCTTTTTAGTTGGAGTTTTTTTGGTGGAAGAGATTGTGTGCAAAATAATACTAAAAAATGAATAATTATAATTTCGGTTGGAGGAAGCCGCCTTACATGGTGATTGCTATAAAATTTATTGCATTCCTCGGCTCCCGGCATACCTGAAGAGCATCTAAACTTACATAAAACGAGCCTCTCGCTACATTCTTCGCGCTTCCTCATTTTATGTAAGTTAAGATGCTCTATCAGGTATTCTGGTCACATTCGTCATTCCATAAATTTTATAGCAATCACCATGTAAGGCTTCTCTACAATTGATGGTAAGAATAATTTGAAAATGTAATCAAAAAAGAATTAAAAATGCTTGCAAAAAAGAATATGTTATGGTAGTATAAAATCATCATAAAAATATATGATAAAATCATATATTAAAAAGCTAGATATTAGGAAAAAGAATAAAAC
>CALXRJ010000009.1 GCA_944390615.1 uncultured Clostridia bacterium
TTACTTCTGAAAATTCGATGTTTCCTCTTACATATACAAATTGGCTAGTTGGAATAGTAGTTGTTCCTATTCCTTCGTTTCCTAATATATCAGATGTGCTTACTTTTATATTATATCTTGTATTTGCTGTTAATCCTGTGAATGTATATTGTGTATCTGTTATAGAAACTGGTTGTTGATAGCTACTATCATCTTCTCCCTCTTTTTTTATGGTATAATGATACATTGGTCTTGTTGGCATTCCTGCTCCTGTATCAGTTGCATTTACATTTACAGTTATGGAGTTACTGCTTGCTGTTCCTGTTACTGTAACTGTTGGTGGGTCGTAATCTGCAATTGTTAACCTATAACTTTCTCCATAGTTTCTTCCATCTGTTAGTACAATATAAATTTCTTCTCCATTTTGTAATGATAATTCTCCTGCGTAGTTTTCCCATGTTGTTCCATTACTTCCATATTGTATGGTATATACGGTATCTGTACTTAAGGTTACTTTTGCTGTTCCATCACTGCTCCAACTCATTTGTCTATTTATTGCTGTTTCTGCACTTGGGATTAGTTGGGTAATTTCGTTTGTTTCTGCTGTTCCTACATTTCCACTTTTGTCTTCTACTTCTACTTTGATATAATATTGAATGTTACTATCTAAATTGTCAAATGTATATTCTCCTGTTGTGTTAGTTGCTGTTGGCGTTGTTGGGTAAATTTGGGAGTCTGCTATATAAAATTTATAGGTGTCTGTTTCTAATAAACCACTTTCATAATCTGTTGCTGTTACTTTTACTGATATACTTTTTGATGTTACAGAATTTGTAATTAAAGTCACCTCTGGTGGTGTTACATCTTCTGGAGCTGCTTCTGTGATTTCTCCTGTTACTGGGTCTACTTCCCATTTAGACTCATTTCCTTCAATGACTATTTTGCCTGTGTCTGGATCTTCTGTTACTACCATGTCTGGTAATTGTTGTTGGATTTGGTTTACTTTTTCAGATGTGGATCCCTCTAGTGGTAGTCCTGCTACGATATCGGCTATCTGGTCTTTTTCGTCTTGTCTAACTGTTGTTACATTTCCACTTTCTGTGCTAATTTCAAAATAACGGTCTTTATAGTAAATTTTATATCTGCCTTTAGCAGGTTCATAAGTTACCGTATCTTTTTGACTTTGATTATTATCATTTCTTAATGTTTCTTGAAAACTGCTGGCAAATTCGTAATAATTAGAATTGTAATGGTCGGTTAATACTTCCATATATGTCATGGATACTTCTTCTTGTATTTGCCCATATTCTGTTTCTTCTTTTGCCTGGGTGGCTTGTTTTAAAATGCCGTTATCTCCTGCTAGCATTCCTATCGATATACTTGCTAGAATTAATAATACTACAATAGTAAGTACTAATGCTACTAATGTTATTCCTTGATTGGCGTTGATTTTTCTTTTCATGATACCCTTCCTTTCATACATAATATTTTATGTATATAGTTTTATCTTATCATACGGAAAAACCGCTGTCAATCAGCTAAACGCAATTGTAACAAAAATATAATATTTTTGACATATTTGTGTAACAATACATGATTTATTATGTATTTGACTGCTTTTCTTTTATTTTTTGATACAATGATTAAAAATAATGAGGAGGCACTTATGAAGTTTAAACGCCTAAAAGACCTTAGAGAAGATCATGATAAATATCAAAAAGATATTGCAGAATTATTAGGGATATCGCAACAATATTATTCTGAATATGAATGTGGAAAAAGAACTATACCTATTCAACATTTAATTACTTTGGCTAGATATTATGATACTTCTATTGATTATATTGTAGGGCTCATTAATGTGGAACATCCTGCTACTAAAAATAAAAAACATATATCTTAACTCTATCTTTTTTATTGAGTGATATATGTTTTTTCTTACTTTATGGGAATTTCCCCCTATTGTTTTTTAAACAAATCTATGATACTTTTTTCGTTATGAGAACTAACCGGAAATAAAAAAGACCAGCTTTTTTTAACTGATCTTTAATCTATAAAACTCTGCTATTAATTCATCTAATTTTACACTTAATTGATATATGGTGTCATAATCTTTGCCTTCTTCTATACTTTTGTTTAATTCATCTCTTAATTTACAAATTTCATCATTTAACATTTAGCATCGCTCCTTTAAGTCATAAAATTAATTTTTTCTTTTTTCTCTTACATATATTACTAAATTATCACATTATTTTCTTGTAGTCAAGTGTTTTTACAGAGTTTTCATATTTTTCGTAAGCCTTTATTTTACTTAAGTCTAGCTTATTTGCTACTTCTCGACAGCTTCTTTCATTTTACAACAGAAAGCACCATTTTTTCCTTTTTAAAATTGTCTTTTAATACTTGATTTACAAAATGGATATCCACAGTTTCTATTTCTTCTAAATAGTCAAAAGAATTAATGCCTTTCATAAAATCTGATAAAAACATTCTGGCTATATTGGATACATCATTATATTCTTTGATATATTCTCCATAAATCATTTTTTTAATTCTTTTAAAATCGTCTTCTTTTAATCCATTTTTTTCAAATTCTTCTATTTTTTGTTTTAATTTTTCATAAACTTCTTCTGGATGATTGGCATTTTCTGCTATTAAAATATGGGCATAGTTTTCGCCAAATTCATAGGATATATTGGGCATTGCATATATATTGCCATCTTGATATAGTTCTTTATATAAATCCGAACTTTCCCCTATTAGCATATTTAATAAGATTTCCATAGCAATATTCATTTTTACTTTTTCTTTGGGAAGTGGTGGTTTACATTTGATACCAATTGTAAAAATAGGAATACTGACATCCATTTGTTGTTCTATTTTTTCTTTTACGATTTCCTCTGGTTCTTGTTCATAAATTCTTTTAATTTCTCCATTTTGAGGCTTTGAAATAAGTCTTTTTTTGATTTCTTCTATCATTTGTTCTGGCACAAAATCTCCGCTAACCACTAGACACATATTGGAAGGATTATAAAATGTGTTATAACATTTGTACAAAATGTCTTTATCAATCTGGCTTATGGTTTCAACTGTTCCTGTAATGTCTAGCTTTACTGGATTTTTGTGATACATAGCTTCTAATGTGTTTAAATAGACTTTCCATTCTGGGTAGTCATCATACATTTTGATTTCTTGCCCAATAATGCCTTTTTCTTTTTCTACATTTTCATCTGTGAAATAAGGGTGTTGCACATAATCCATAAATTCATCTAATGCTTCATAAAAATTGTCTGTGCATTCATAAAGATAGGCTGTATGGTCATTGGTGGTATAAGCATTGGCACTTACACCTAGTGATGTTAGTACATCTAAACTATTTTTTCCATTTTCTTGTTCAAACATTTTATGCTCTAAAAAATGTGCTACCCCTTTTGGAACTTCAATCGGCTTTTCTTCTCCCGGTACAATAAATTGGTTATCATTAGATCCATAATGGGTTCCCCATATGATGTATTTTTTTTGTATTCCTTTTTTAGGGATTACCATAACGGTTAATCCATTTTTTAATTTTTCTACATATAAAGTTTCTTTTACTTTTGAATTATAAATGATTTGCATGAATTTTCCTCCTAAATTTCTGATTAACTGTGTTTTTGCCTTTTTTAATTTCTTAAAAAGTATATGGTGTTAATTTTTACTTTAGATGCCACATTTTGTATTTGCTCTTTGGTTACTTTTTGGATGTTTTTTTTGTATTGTTCAATTTCTTCGTGTGTATCACTTAGTTCTTGTCCAAAAAAGTAGATGATTTGCGTATCTTGTTCGTCATCAATGGTACTAATTTGTGATAAAATTCCTTTTTTTTCATTTTCGATTTGTTCTTCTGTAAAGTCTCCGTTTTTCATAGCTTCCATTTGTTCTCGAATGATGGTTAATGCTTGCTCAAAGTTTTCTATTTCTATCCCGGCACTAATAAAAATATTGCTTTTATAACGTACATAGTTGGAACCTGCTGTATAGGCAAGGCTTGCTTTTTCTCTTACGTTTTGAAATAGTTTGGAATTAGCACTTCCTCCGTAGTAAACTGTTGTATAACATTGCTTCACATTTTAAATTTTCATCTTTTAGGTCATTTTCGTCAAATAAAATGTCACAACCAATTACGATTTTTCCTTGTGATACCTCTAATTTTTCTTCTACTGTTCTTTCTGGTACTTCTTGTTTGGCTATGATTTTATTTATCACATATTTTGCTTCTCTTGGTTGTAGTTTTTGGATATCGTTATTTTCATTTATGATTTGCATACAGGTATCTTGGTCTATTTTTCCAGATATAAATATATCTATTTTACATTCATTTAATAGTTTTTGATAATATTCATATAGATTTTGAGAATTGATTTTTTCTAAATCTTCTATATAACCATAAATATATAATCCTGCTGGATCATTTTGATACATTTCTTCTACACATCTACTTCTTGCATAAGCTGCTTTGTTATCTTTTCTTGCTTGAATGCGTTGTTTGATATTTTCTTTTTCTTGCGCTACATATTCATCTTTCAATTTTCCTTCTTCTAAATAAGGATTAAATACAATTTCAGTTAGTTTTTCGATACTTTCTTTCAACAAATTTTCCGCATTCTGTGGAAGAAATTCGTCATTTAAACTTTCTAAATAAAATTTTAGTATATGATTATCACCTGTTTTATTTAACCCGCAATCAAAGTCTGCTCCATACATTCCTTCTAAGGTTTTACTGATTTCTTCTTGTGTTGGCATGTTTTTAGATCCACGCCTTAGTACTGCTGAAAGTACAGCATCTTTTGTTACATATTCTTTAGACAGTGGGGTAGTTAAAAATATGGCTATTAAGTTTGTTTTAAATTTATCGGTATCTAGGTTGTGTATGGTGATTCCTTTTTTGATTTCTTGTTTTTGATATTTCACGTTTCTCATTCCTCTCTGTTTTTTTACTTAGTATACTACAAATTTATTTTATTATTCAATAGTTTTTCGCAAAAAGGACAGCCCCTTTGATAAAAGTGGCTGTCCTTTTGGGAAAAAGATAGGTTTCCCCTATCTTTTGATTTTTCTATTAATATTTTCTTTTTCTAGCAGCTTCTGATTTTTTCTTTCTCTTAACACTAGGTTTTTCATAATGCTCTCTTTTTCGAACTTCTTGAAGTACACCATTTCTAGCGCATTGTCTTTTAAATCTTTTTAGCGCATCTTCTATGTTACCATTATTTACTTTTATCTCTGACATGATTATTCCCCCCTTCCGGTTCATACATGAATGTATGTGGGATTCTTTCTTTTAGGCTGTTTTTTCTTACCTTCTACCCGATATACCTTTATATTATACTCTATCTTTGTAGGTGTTGTCAAGAGATATTCTGTTAAAAATGATTTTTTAAAAATTACATGCTCTACCTTTTCCCCTACGTAGCATTTCATAAAAATCTTCTATTTGGGCTTCTTTGCCATTTTTTCCAAATCTAAATTCCCCTAAATTGTTTCTAAAATGTTTCCTTTCAGTATTTTTTGCTATAACAGTTTCTCTTCTTTCCATAAGCTGTTTTATGATTTCTATTTTTTCTTCTAATGAGGTATTGGAGATTTTAACAGTTTCTTTATCATTTAAACAAATTGTTGCATTTCCTTGTGGACTGATTCTTAATTTATGGCAGGAGCCACAAGGGTATTTCCATGAAAACATGGCAAGTATGCCAACTGTAATGGTATCATTTATTCTATAATAATTCATAGACGGATTATCTCCACTGATTTTTTCTCTTGCAATTTCTTTTACTTCTCCTAATTTTTCTATTTCTTTTAAGATATCTGCTTCTGTAATATATTCTTTCATCCAAAAATTTTGTCCATCTTGTTCTAATTGATTGGGGTTGCATGGGAAAAATTGTAAAAATCTAACGATGATTCTTTCTTTTCCATATATTTGATTTTTTTCTATAGCATAATGAATAAAATCTGTTACTTCTTTGATATTATCTTTCATAACAACCATATTGATTTTGATTAAACAATCTGTTTTTTCTAACATTTTTTCAATGCCTTTTTGTACTTTATCTAATGCATCAATTCCTACTATATCTTTAAATTTGTTACGATCCATGGTATCTAAACTAATATTGATTCTGCTAATACCGCTTTTTCTTAGTTCTTCTACCTTATCTTCTAAGAAAAATCCATTGGTCGTCATGGATTGCTCCTCATATCCTAAATCTTTTGCATATTTCATGAATTCACAGATTGTATTTTTAAATAATGGTTCTCCTCCTGTCCAGTGTACTCTTTTTACACCATTTGTTATGGCTGCCTCTAGTATTTCTTTCATATCTTTATCACTCATGTCTTTTGCAATACTGTTATGTGAGTTACAATATTTACAGCGAAAGTTACAATTTGATGTGATTCCAAATCTTAAATGCCAATCTTCCATCTGAAAGTCCTCCTTCCTTTTTTAGCAAACTATATTTGCTTGTTTTTCATTAAATTTATGTCTTACCTAAATTCGTTACTTTCTTCTAGTGTGCAATCTATTTTGCACTTTTTTATTTCTTCTTGTAAAAACTCTGTTATAAATAAAACCACATCATCTATTGCATCTTCTTTATCTGATTTATGTATGGCATTCATAAAAAAAATTTCATTTCCTATATTTAACTTATCTTTTTGGGGACTATATCGATATCTGATTGTTTGTTTATCACACATGGTTCCTAATGGCTTGTCACCACAGATTTTGATTAATTCTCTTATTGCATTTGGTCCTGCAACTATTCCTATACATGCTTTTCCATTTTTTAATTGTTCTGTATTTATTTTTTTAAAAGTGCTGTTTTTATCATTTTTATATAATTTATTTAATAATTTTTCATCTAAAACAATGTCTCTTGTAAATAATATATTTAATTTTTGAGCAATGATTTCTAAAATTTCACTCTTTTTTTCATAGGCACAAGGTTTTACCATAAATAAACTATATTCCATTTTTTCTTCCTTCTTAGGATTTTAAACTTTCTAAAGATTTTTGGGTAAAATCACAAAGTTTGATAAAATCATTTTTTATCATTTGAATCACTTTGTTTCTTGTTTCATATGCCATATTGTATTCCTCTTTAGAAATTAATTGGTTATGCAGTACTTCTTCTAGTTCGTCCTCATCTAAGGTGTAAAATCTTCCATCTGGTAATACTACTACATCTAAATAGAAGTCCTCACTATAGGGTATGCCTAAATCATACTGGCATTTATCTTTTTCTATGTCAAAATACCATTGTAGTAAATTCCATTTATTATCATACATGACTGTCATACTATATTTTTCTTCCTTGGGATAATATATCATCATTTTATAATCTTTTGCTATTACGATTTCTGACATTCCATCTGGTCTATTGGCTTCAAAATTTTCTTTTAAATCTTCTATTTCTATTAATGAAATCTTACCTGCGAATTCTTCACTTTTGGAGTCCATTATTTTGAAATTCTTTTTTAGTATATTTTTATCATTTCTTCTATCTGCGTAATTTATTTTCATATTTCCTTTATCCTTTCTGCTTTTGCACTTTTTATTTTATATTATCTGTTCTTTAATAGCTGCATTAAAATTTGATATTTTTCATTTAAGTTTTCTTTTACATATTCAAATTCTATTTTATTCCAGCTTCTTTGCAACTTATCTATGATGCCATCTGCTCCTTCATCAATTTGGCATTTTCTTCTTCCATACCATGCATAAAAAAAGGTAAGTGGATGTTCTATATGTGCCATTGCGTCAGCTGTAGCCACAATTTTTTCTTCCATTGTATCTCTGGTAAATTCTGAGGAACCTCGATGCTTTTTTATGCAATTTTTGATTTGTTCTATTTTTGCAGGCTCTATATTATATTGAGATAAAAAATTTCCGGCATATTCTGCTCCTGTAAGATGATGATTTTTGCGTTCTCCTGTTATTTTGGTAATATCATGTAGATAAGCTGAAATTTCAACAATTTGTATGTCTGCCTTTAATTCTTTTGCCATTTTACATGCATTTTCTACAACTGGGTTGATATGATATTTTACTCTGTCATCTTTGCATGTTTCTTTTAATAATTTTTTGATGTCTTTTATTAATAATTGATATGCTTCTTCTTTCAATTTATGTCACTTCACACCTTCTTTTTGGATTTATTTTTGTTTTTATTTATCTTTCGTTTTTTACATCACTTTCGTGTACTTTTTGTGTGCAAATTATATTATATAGTCTATCTTGCTGTCAAGTATTTTGTGTAAAATAAAAAAACTATTGCATATTATATATATATGCAATAGTTTTTTATTTTAGAACTATCATTTTACATAGCTTCTTCTACGATTTCAGATTCTTCTGCTGTATCTGTATTTTCAGAGTTTTTAACTACTTCTAAACTTCCGATAGATACTTCATAAGCTACTTTTTTTACAATAGTTCCATCTTCATATTTCTTTTCATAATTTCTGGATTGAATTCTACCGATTATTTTTACTTCTGTTCCGACTTCTAGGTTTTGGCAAAATCTTGCATTTCTGCCCCAAGCGATAGATGGAATGTAGTCTGATTTATTGTAAGCCCTATTGACAGCTAATAATAAGTCTGCTATTTCTCTTCCAAATGGAGTTTGTCTGTAAATAGGCTTTTTGCAAATATATCCGATTAACACAACTTCATTGGTGATGGTATCTTTTTTAGCAAATTCGTTGGTTTGCACTTCATTTCCTTCTTCATCAACTTCTGGTGCTGCGTCTTCTAATTTTTGGATGTCTTTTGCAAATACGGTAAGAATTAGTCTATTTTTTTCGTTTTCATAACTATTGTATGATCTGAATTGACCTTTTATTAGTAATTTGCTCCCTATTGCTAGCATTTCATCATTGATTAATCTTTCTGATACGGTAACTGGTATGATGTCCGCATTTCCACTTAAACGTGGTATAGAAAGATTAAATGAATAAAATCTTTCTCCATAAATTTCGTGACTGAATTGTTTTTCAGATGTTACCCTTCCTACTAATGTTAAGTAGTTGTTTTCTAAATAATTT
>CALXRJ010000010.1 GCA_944390615.1 uncultured Clostridia bacterium
TATAAACTATTTTATGGTAGACTTTGGAGGAAAAAATAGCATAACCAACTACTACACCAATTTAAAAGGAGAATCTTCTAGCAACAAGATAAACACCATCTATTTAGGAAATCATGACCAAGTAATAGATTTAAACTATATAGCTGAAATGTATGGAGAAAAAAACAATGCAGAAATGAATGTAAAAGGAGCCATAAGCGACCATGCAAAAAAACATTTCAAAGGAACCATTGACTTCAAAACAGGTTGCAAAAAAGCAAAAGGAAGTGAAAATGAATATTGTACTATTTTATCAGAAAATGCAAAATCCATAGCTTTACCAATGCTTTTATGTACCGAAGAAGACGTAGAAGGAGAACATGCAACCGCTAGTGGAAAAATAGACCCCAAGCAATTATTTTACATCATGAGTAGAGGATTTGATTTAAAAGAGGCACAAAAATTAATCATAAGAGCAGGATTTAATGAGATTTTAGAGAGAATAACCAAAGAAGAGTTAAAAAAAGAAATTTTAGAGGAAATGGATAAAAAATTAAAATAAAAATTTGTTTGTTCGCTTGATTTTCTTATAAAAATACAGTATAGTATTTATTGGAAATGAAAAAACACCACATTTTGCTTTGGCGAGCGATGTGGTGTTTATCAGATAAAATTTTATAAGGTAACACACATTTCTGTGCTTTCATTTCCACTTTTATTATAAATGAATTTTTATAATTTGTCAAATGTAAGATTAAAATTTTTATGAAACGAATATAAAGAGATAGAAAGAAGGAGGAAAAAATGAATCAAAGCGAAATAAGAAAAGATTTTCCGCTTCTACAAAATAGAGATATTGCTTATTTAGATAATGGAGCAACAACCCAAAGGCCGAAGCAAGTAATAGATGCCATCCAAAATTTTTATGAAAATTACAATGCAAATCCTCATAGAGGAGCTTATACATTAAGTATGGAAGCGACAGAGATTTACGAAAATACAAGAAACAAAATCGCAAAATTTATCAATGCCAAACATAGAGAAGAAATTATATTTTCCAAAAATGCATCAGAAAGTTTAAATTTAATTGCTTATTCTTATGGGATGGAAAACTTAAAAGAAAATGACGAAATTGTACTTTCTATTATGGAGCATCATTCCAATTTAGTTCCTTGGCAAAAAGTAAGTAAAGTAACAGGGGCAAAATTAAAATATATGTATATAGATGAAAATTTTGAGTTATCAGATGAAGAAATAGAAAGTAAAATTACAGATCATACCAAAATTGTCGGAATAACGCACATTTCAAATGTACTCGGAACCATTAACCATATCAAAAAAATCATTCAATATGCCCATAAAAAAGGTGCTATTGTAATAGTAGATGCTGCCCAAAGTATTCCTCATATGAAAATAGATGTACAAGCATTAGAGGCAGATTTTTTAGTGTTTTCTGGTCATAAAATGCTTGCACCTCTTGGGATTGGAGTATTATATGGAAAAAAAGAATTATTAGATAAAATGAGTCCATTCCTAATGGGTGGAGATATGATAGAATATGTATATGAGCAAACAACAACTTTTGCGGAACTTCCCAACAAATTTGAAGCTGGAACACAAAACGTAGAAGGCGTGGTAGGTTTAGGTGCAGCGATAGATTATATTGAAAAAATCGGTTATGACAATATCATAAAACAAGAAAATGAGGTTGTTTCCTATGCAAGAGAACAATTATCAAAATTAGATTATCTAACACTTTACCTAACGCCAAATGAAAAAAATCATTCCTCTGTTATATCTTTTAATATCCATAAAATACACCCACATGACGTAGCTAGTATTTTAGATGCAGAAGGTGTTTGCATTCGTTCTGGAAATCATTGTGCACAGCCTTTGATGAGATATTTAGGAATAGATTCTACCTGTCGAGCCAGTTTCTATTTTTACAATACCAAAGAAGAGGTAGACCGATTAGTAGAAGCACTTAACAAAACATATGATAGATTTAAAAAATATATAGGAGGAAATAAACAATTATGAAAGGTTTTTTATACCCATTTCAGGGAAAAATGATGCCATTAAGAGAAATTATAAGATATTATCGATATAAAGGAATTGATATAGACAGAAATTTTTTATCGACCATTATAAGACAAAAAGCAGATGAAATAGGGAGAGAAAATATAACAGAGGAAATATTTTTAGATTTAGTTAAAGATATAGTAAGTCGAAAGATGCTAGTTACAGTAAGTTCAGATTTTGAAAAAAATTGTATCCATGAATTTGGACAAGAATTTTGGGATGATTTGCTAAGAAAAAAGCAAGAAAAAAGAGAGGCTCAAAAATTTAGAGCACAAATGAGAGTAAAAAAACAAACCAATTCTCCAAAAATAGAAGAATATAAAAATCAACCAAGTTTAACCATAGAACACGCGGATGGGAAAGGAAGAGATGATTAGCTAAAAATGGAAAATTTAGATAATATTTATAATGATTTAATTATGGAGCATAGTATGAATTCTTACAACAAGAAAAAATTACTGGATGCAGATTATAGCGAAAAAGGACATAATCCAAGTTGCGGAGATGAAATCACTTTAGAAATAAAATTAAATGGAAATGTCATTAAAGATATGGCATTTTCAGGGCATGGCTGTGCCATATCCCAAGCATCTACTTCGATTATGATTGATACCTTAAAAGGCAAAACGGTAGAAGAAGCCAAAGAAATCATTCAAACTTTTATTGGAATGATAAAACGAGAGGAAATCGATGAAGAACATTTAAACAAGTTAGAAGATGCCATAGCTTTTAAAAATGTAGCCAATATGCCAGCTAGGGTAAAATGTGCACTTTTAGCTTGGCATACCATAGAAGATATTCTAAATAAAAAAGAAAATAATGGGAAAGGAAGCATAAATTGCTGTCATGGATAATAAAAAAGAAATGAATCACAAAATTTTAGAAAATAGCCAAAATACAAAAACGATCCATCCAAAAAATACCAAAAAAGTATTGCTTCGGAATGAGTGGAGGAGTAGACAGTTCGGTTACAGCATTACTGCTAAAAGAGCAAGGATATGAAGTAATTGGTGCAACCTTAGCATTATTTAGCAAAAAAAATACTACCAATCTGGATGAAGATGCCAAAAATATTTGTAATTTACTGAATATACCACATTTTGCATTTGACTACAAACAAGAATTTAAAACACATGTAATCAACGATTTTATAGCATGTTATGCCAATGGGAAAACTCCAAATCCTTGCATAGAATGTAATAAATATATGAAATTTGGTATTCTATATGAAAAAGCCAAAGAAATGGGATGTGATTTTATTGCAACAGGTCATTATGCCAAAACGGTTTATAGTGAAGAATATAAAAGATGGGTTTTAAAAAAATCCAATGCAGGCAAAAAAGATCAAAGTTATGTCTTATGGAACATTCCAAAAGATATCATCAAACAGATTTTGTTTCCTTTAGGAGATTTCCAAAATAAAGAGCAAATAAGAGAATTGGCTAAAAAACACCATTTACCAGTAGCGAATAAACCAGATTCAGAAGATATTTGTTTTATACCAGATGGAAACTATAAAAAATTTCTAGAAAATAATGCTAATTTAAAACCAAAAAAAGGAAATATCGTAAACACAAAAGGAGAAATTTTAGGAACCCATTTAGGCTTATACTATTATACCATTGGACAAAAAAAAGGACTGGGAATTTCCAATTCAGTTCCCCTATTTGTTTTAGGATTTAACCAAGAAAAAAATGAACTAATTGTAGGAGAAGAAAAAGAATTATATCGAGATAATTTCGAAGTAAAAGACATAAATTTACTATTGGTCGATAAAATAGAAGATTGGCTAGAAGTGGAAGTAAAAACCAGATATACTGCCAAACCTGCCAAAGCAAAAATTTTACAAGATGGTAACAACATAAAGGTTCAATTAGATGAGCCACAAAGAGCCATAACACCAGGGCAATCTGCTGTTTTTTATAAAGATGATATCGTCTTAGGTGGTGGTAAAATCATCTAAAAAGATATAAAAAAATATCAAATAACAATTTATAAAGGGAGGTCTAATGATGAAAGAATTAGAAATTAAAGTAAAAGGAATGATGTGTGCTGGATGTGAAAATAGAGTCCAAAATGCACTAAAAACAATTGACGGAGTAGAAAAGGTTGTAGCAAATCACGAGACAGGAATAGTAGCAGTCAGCTTAGAGGATGCTATAGCAGAAGAAACCATAAAAGAAAAAATTGAAGACATCGGATATGAAGTAGAATAAAACTTTTGTGAAAAGATATCATAAAAAAAAATAGTACAAGATTGAAATTGCAAATAGAAGGGAAACATAGATATGAAAAAAATAATTTTATCCATTGATGGGATGACCTGTTCTGCTTGTTCGAATGGATTAGAAAAATACTTAAATAAACAAAAAGGCATTTTCAATGCTTCTGTCAACTTAGTTATGGCAAATGCTAGCATCGAATATGATGAAAAATTATTAGACCAAGAAAAACTAGAAGAATTTGTAAAACAGGCAGGATTTAAAAGTTTAGGGGAATTTAAAGAAATTAAAATGGAAAACAAAAGCAAAAAAGAAAAAATCACTTTTATCATTTTTTCTTTTCTTGCGGTACTACTTATGTACATTGCAATGGGGCATATGGTAAATTTACCAACCATCCCACTTTTAGACCCACATACAAATCCCATTTATTATACCATTTGTTTAGCCTTACTTACCATATGTTTTATTGTTTATGGCTGGGATATTTTAAAAAATGGTTATAAAAATTTAATTCATAAAACACCAAACATGGATACCTTAGTAAGTATTGGTGTCCTAGCTAGCTTTCTTTACAGCTTATATAATATGATTAGGATTTGGCAAGGAGACCATCATGAGGTTATGAACTTATATTTTGAATCTTCAGCCATCATCATCTATTTTATTAAGCTAGGTAGATATATTGAAGGAATTAGCCAGAATAAAACCAAAGAAGCCATTCAAAAACTGGTAAAAATCACACCAGATACAGCAGTTATCCAAAAAGATGGCATCGAAAAAACAGTGACACTAGATGAAATACAAGTAGGGGATACGGTCATTGTAAAAGCAGGAGAAAAAATTGCAGTCGATGGAACCATTTTAGAAGGAACCGCCCATGTAGATGAGGCATTTATCACAGGAGAAAGCAAACCAGTTACCAAGAAAAAAGGAGATAAAGTAATTGCTGGAAGCTTAAATTATGATGGATATCTTAAGTATCAAGCCGAAAAAATAGGGAAAAATTCAACCGTATCCGAAATTGTAAGACTTGTGGTAGAGGCAACCAACACAAAAGCACCAATTGCAAAACTTGCTGATAAAGTAGCAGGCTATTTTGTACCAAGTGTTATTGCTATCGCAATTATAACTTTTTTGGTTTATTTAGGAATGGGGCAAACCTTTGCAGAAAGCTTAACCACTTTTATTACCATATTAGTAGTAGCTTGTCCTTGTAGTTTAGGGCTAGCCACGCCACTTGCCATTGTTGTATCAGAAGGCTTATGTGCTTCGAATGGAATTTTAATTAAAAAAAGTGAAATTTTAGAAAATGCACAAAAAGTAGATACCATTGTATTTGACAAAACAGGAACTTTAACATATGGAAAATTAAAAATTTCAGAAATTATAAATTACAGTGATTTAGAAGAACAAACTTTATTACAATTAGTGGGAAGTATTGAAAATCATGTAACACATCCCATTGGAAAAGCTTTTACAAGATACTTAGAAGAAAATAAAATAGAAATGCTAAAAGTACAAGATTTTCAAAATATCGCAGGATTCGGCGTTACCGGAAAAATCGGAAAAGAAGAAATTGCTTTAGGAAATGCTAAAATGCTTGAAAAATATGAGATAGAAAACAAATATCAAGAAGAGGAACAAAAATTAAAAGAAAAGGGAAACAGCATTGTTTATGTAATCCGAAATAAAGAAGTACTTGCCTTAATTGGAGTGGGTGACATTGTAAGAGACAATGCAAAAGAAGTTATCCAAAAGTTATCGCAAAATCATATAGATACCATTATGCTAACAGGAGACAATCAAGAAACCGCCAAAAAAATTGCAAAAGAAATCGGCATCACAAAAGTAATTGCAAATGTAATACCAGCAGACAAAACAAAAGTCGTACAAGACCTAAAAAAAGAAAATAAATTTGTCATGATGTGTGGAGACGGAATCAATGATAGTCCAGCAATTGCAAGTTCCGATATTGGCGTAAGTGTCAATGATGGCTCAGATATCGCTATGGATTCATCAGATGTCATATTAACCAAAAATGATTTAACCAGTATTTTAAATCTAATTCATATTAGCCAAAAAACAATCCGAAATATCAAACAAAATCTATTTTGGGCATTTTTCTATAATTGTTTAATGATACCAATTGCAATTGGTGTATTAAAGCCATTTGGTATTTCCATTAGCCCAATGTTTGCAAGCTTAGCGATGGTATTAAGTAGTATAACGGTTATATTGAATGCGTTAAGACTAAGAAATATAAAAATTAATTCTTAAAAAATGAAAAGTTTTTTCAAAAAGAAACGGTCCTTTTGAAAAAACTTTTTTTGATGTCACTTACTTGTCACTTAAACTGTTTTATAATAATACCAGAAAATAGAAAGGAGAATTCTTATGGAAATATTAAGAGTAGAAAATTTATGCAAAGTCTATGGAAAAGGAATGGCAAAAGTAGTTGCCATAGACAATATATCTTTTCAAGTAGAAAAAGGAGAATTTGTAGCAATTGTAGGAGCATCTGGAAGCGGAAAATCTACTTTACTACATTTAATAGGTGGAGTCGATCGACCAACCAGTGGTAAAGTTTTTGTAGACGGAAAAGATATTTATGAATTTACTGATGACGAATTGGCTATTTTTAGAAGAAGACAAGTAGGCTTAATTTATCAATTTTACAACTTAATTCCTATACTAAATGTAGAGGAAAATATAACATTACCACTAAAACTAGATAATCGAGAAGTAGATGAGAAAAAATTAAATGAGTTAATTCGGACTTTTAGGATTGGAAAATAGAAGAACTCACCTGCCAAATGAACTATCAGGAGGGCAACAACAAAGAACATCCATTGCCAGAAGCATGATAACCAATCCTGCTATTATTTTAGCAGATGAGCCAACTGGAAACTTAGATTCCAAATCAAGTGATGAGATTGTAGAACTACTAAAAAAATCAAATCGAGATTATAAGCAAACCATTATTATGATTACCCATAATATGGAAATTGCAAAAATAGCAGATAGAATCTTAAAAATAGAAGATGGAAAGCTTGTTTAAAGGGGGTGTAACAAATGAGCATTCTACGGTAAAATATCAATTCGAAATTTAAAATTAAATAAGAAAAGAACAGTAAGTACTATATTAGGAATTGTTTTATCTTGTAGTCTAATCTGTGCGGTTGCAACTATGGTTACAAGTTTTCAGGCAACGCTAGTAGAAAATGCAATCAACGAAACTGGTTATTATCATTTAGCCTTATATGATATAAAAGAGGAAGATATAAAAACATTAAAAAATAACAGAGATGTCAAAGATGTTTTTACAATCTATGAAAATGGATATGCAGTTTTAAAAGAATTGCAAAATGAAGAGACACCTTATTTAAAATTATATTCTATGGACAACCAAACCTTTGATACTTTAAAATTTCAGCTAACAGAAGGAAGATTTCCGGCTAATGAAAAAGAACTGGTTATTAGTAGAAATATTATTTCCAATGGAAAAGTAGATTATAAAATAGGGGATCAAATAACAATCGACGTAGGTACAAGAAAAACATTAGATGGCTATGATTTAGAAAGTAGTAATCCTTATAACAAAGAAGAGGAGCAGTTAGTTGATACCAAAACCTATGAATTTACAATCGTTGGAATTATGGAAAGACCAAATTATTATTTTGAAACTTATAGTGACCCAGGTTATACGGTTATTTCAACAAATATCTCTATTGGTAAACAAAATGCCTATCTCTCTTTAAAAAATCCAAGAGACTACCAAAATGCGATTACCAATCTATTAGGGGCATCGAACTATGAGGAAGTTGCAAATCCTACCGCTTCTTCAAACGAAAACCTAAAGGATAAAAAATTTGCAATCAATCAGGAACTTTTAAGATGGGAAGCATTTGCTTTTAGTGATGATACGGTGAAAATGCTATATGCTGTAAGCCGGAGTTGTCATTTTTATGATTGTATTTACCAGCGTATTTTGTATTAGAAATTCCTTTGCCATAGCCGTTACCGAAAAAATGAAAATGTATGGCATGCTTACTAGTATTGGAGCAACCAAAAAACAAATCAAGAAAAATGTTTTCTGGGAAGCATCGATTTTAGGAGCGATAGGAATTCCACTTGGAATATTTTTTCGGAATCTTGGCAGTATTTGTGTTGATAAAAATTGTAAATTATTTATTAGGAGATTATTTGTTAGCTCATGTTAATGGAATTGTTATGAATATATCCATACTACCAATTCTATTATCCGTTGTACTTAGCATGATTACCATTTACTTATCCTCTTTTTTATCGGCTAGAAAGGCAAGTAAAGTAAGTATGATAGAGCTAATACGAAATGCAGATGAAATCAAAATCAAATCCAAAAAATTGAAAGTACCAACCATTATTTCTAAAGTATTTAAAACAGGTGGAGAATTA
>CALXRJ010000011.1 GCA_944390615.1 uncultured Clostridia bacterium
TTATATCACATTGTTTGATGTTTTTCAACATAAAATTAGCCTAAAAGTTGACTTTAATTTACCAGTTTTATATAATGTCTCTATGAGGTGATGAAAATGTTAAATTTAGTCGTATTTGCTTCTGGAAATGGAACTACTTTGCAAGCTATTGTGGATGCTATTTTTCAAAAAAAGTTAGCTGCTAAAATAAATTTAGTAGTTTCGAACAATCCAGAAGCTTATGCTCTTATAAGGGCCAAAAATTCCGGAATTGAAACTTATAGAATAAAAAAGAAAACTTTGGAAGAACAAGATACAGAACTTGTTAATATTTTGTCGAATTTTTCCGTTGATTTAATTGTTTTAGCAGGCTATTTAAAAAAGATTGGACCAAAATTAATTGAGCAATATAAAATTATCAATACCCATCCTTCTTTACTACCTAAATTTGGTGGTAAAGGTATGTATGGTATGAAAGTCCATCAAGCTGTTGTGGACGCCAAAGAAAAAATAAGTGGTGTTACCCTTCATTGGGTAAATAGTAATTATGATGAAGGTAATATCATTGCCCAAACAACTGTTGAGGTTCTTCCTACTGATACGGCAGAAGATGTGGCTAAAAAAGTACAAGCTGTAGAAAAAATTCAATTGGTAAGAGAACTTCAGAAATTTTCTTTAAGCCAATAATTTGACGACTTTTTTCCTAAAAGTACATTTCCTTGTATCTTTATGAAAATCTGTTGTTTATTACTTGAAAACACGAACAAAATATAGTAAAATAAACCTATATTTAGAGGAGGTGCTTTTATGGCAGGAATTGGTATTGGCGAAAGTGATTTTAAAGGCTTACGTTTAAGAGAAAATTATTATATAGATAAAACCATGTATATTAAAGATATTATTGATAATGAAAGTAGAGTTATTCTCGTTACTCGCCCAAGAAGGTTTGGGAAAACTTTAAATATGAGTATGCTAAGATATTATTTTGATTGCACAAGAAAAAATACAAAGGAATTGTTTCATGGTTTAAAGATACTAGAACAAGATGAGAAATATACCTCAAAACAAGGTGCTTATCCCTGTATTTATCTGACTTTAAAAGATTTGAGTGATTCTACTTTTGAAAAGATGTTACTAAGCTTGCAAACCGCTATTCATGAAATGTATTTGGAACATAGATATTTGCTAGATAGTGATATGATTTACCCAGAAGAAAAAGCTCGAATCGAAGATATCCTTTGGCTAAGGACGGATGAAAATATCTTAAAAAATAGTGTGCGAGAATTATCGAAATATCTAAACCGAAATTTTGATAGACCTGTTATTATGTTAATTGATGAATATGATGTTCCGTTACAATCTGCATATGTTCATGGTTTTTATGAGCAAGCTATTGAATTTTTCAAAACATTTTTTGGTGTAACATTTAAAGATAACCCTTATTTAGAAAAAACTGTTTTAACTGGTGTTTCTAGAGTGGCAAAAGAAAGTATTTTTAGTGGTGCCAATAACTTTAACGTCTATACTGTTTTAGATGATGAATTTAGTGATGATTTTGGTATTACAGAAGAAGAGATGGATAAAATTATAAAAGATTTTGATATTCATGACCAAAAAGATGACATTCGAAAATGGTATGATGGTTATACCATTGGAAATACTACTGGAATTTATAATCCTTGGAGCATTTTAAATTATTTAACTAGGCTACAATTAGTCCCTTATTGGGTAAATACTAGCTCTAATGACCTAATTAAACTTATTTTAAAAAATTCTACAACCATAAAAAAACAGATGGAATTACTGTTAAAGGGAGAGGAAATCGAAGTCCCTATTAATTTAGAAACCGTTATTGCCGGAATTGAAAATAATGAAAATAATATTTGGGGCTTGTTATTAGGTACCGGCTATTTAAAAGTTACTCAGGTTGTTGATTTGCCCAATAAAATTTATCGAGTAAAACTACCTAATTATGAGATAAAACTTTTATTTGAAGAAATTATACGTGATTGGTTTAATGATAAAGTAATTGGTAATAATTTACGTACTATTTTAAAAGATCTGGTAACCTTAAACTTTGAAGAATTTGAGGAAAAGTTTAAAATTTTAACAGCTCAAATGTTTAGCTATATGGACGTAGGAGAAAATACAGCAGAAAATTTTTATCATGCTTTTGTGTTAGGAATGTTAGTGGGATTAAAAGATACTTACTATGTAAATTCTAATCGTGAGTCTGGAATGGGACGATATGATATTATGCTAGAGCCAAAAGATAAAAATGGAAATAGTTTTATTATGGAATTTAAGGTGTATAAAAAAGATAAAGAAGCAACCATTGAAGAAACCATCCAAAATGCAAAAAAACAAATTGAAGATAGAAATTATGAGGAAAATTTGAGGATGCGAGGTTTTGGTAATATTACTAAGATGGTTTTTGCTTTTCGTGGGAAAGAAGTTAAAATAGAGGTTTTTTAAAAAGAAAACGAAAAACTTGATAGGGAAAAATATCAAGTTTTTCGTTTTCTTAGCATGAATTCAATTTTGTCTTAATTTAGCTGTCTCGCTAATGTATTTACTTTATTCCGATAACCATATTAGTGCTTTGTCCCCATAAATGCATCCCCATGGAGCATTTGCTATGCTTCCTTTTGGTTTGTTAATTTTGATTTGAGTTAAATTGTTAGCTTCGGTAAAACAAATCGCTGATATTTCCTGTACGCTACTTGGAATTTCAATACTTTGCAATGAAGCACAATAATTAAATGAAATTCCTATTCTTTCTAAGGTATTGGGAAGTATTATACTCGTCATTTTA
>CALXRJ010000012.1 GCA_944390615.1 uncultured Clostridia bacterium
TATAAAAACTTTTAAAGGAGAGAAACTTTTAGGAACCAAATATGAAAGATTAATGCCATTTGGAACCGTAGAAGGAAAAGCTTTTGTTGTAATCCATGGGGATTTTGTAACTTTAACAGATGGTACAGGAATCGTTCATATTGCACCTGCTTATGGTGAAGATGACAGTATTGTTGCCAAACAAAATGGAATTACCTTTATCAATTTAGTCGATAAAGCAGGAAAATTTATACCAGACGTAGAACCTTGGGCAGGAAGATTTGTAAGAGATTGTAATGAAGATATTTGCAAATGGCTAGCAAAGGAAAATAAATTATTCTCGAAAGAAAAACACATGCACTCATACCCACATTGCTGGAGATGTGACACACCACTTCTTTATTACCCAAAAGAAAGCTGGTTTGTAAAAATGTCAAGTTTAAGAGATGAGCTAGTTGCCAACAACAATAAAGTAAATTGGTATCCAGATACCATTCGTACTGGAAGATTTGGAAAATTCTTAGAAAATGTTATTGATTGGGGAATTTCCAGAGACAGATATTGGGGAACTCCACTTCCAGTTTGGAAATGTGAATGTGGTAATCTCGAATGTATTGGTTCAATTGCAGAACTAAAAGAAAAAGCAGTAGACTGTCCAGAAGATATTGAACTTCATAAACCATATATTGACCATGTACATCTAAAATGCCCAGAATGTGGTAAAGAAATGACAAGATATAAAGAAGTAATTGACTGTTGGTTTGATTCTGGTTCTATGCCTTTTGCACAATTACATTATCCATTTGAAAATAAGGAATTATTTGAAAAAGAATTCCCAGCAGATTTTATATCAGAAGCAGTAGACCAAACCAGAGGATGGTTCTATACCTTAACAGCTATTGGAACCGCTTTATTTGGAAGAACTCCTTTTGAAAATTGTATTGTGCTAGGTCATGTGTTAGATGGAAAAGGACAAAAAATGTCTAAATCCAAGAAAAACGGAGTAGACCCACTGTTATTACTAGATTCAGTTGGTGCAGATGCAACAAGATGGCATTTCTATACCTGTTCTGCTCCATGGCTTCCAACCAGACTTTCACTAGAAAATGTACAAGAAACTCAAAGAGGATTTTTGGCAACACTTTGGAATGTATATTCTTTCTATATTTTATATGCAGAAATTGACCAATTTAATCCATTAAAATATGCTGATTTTAAGTCAAGCAATATTATGGATAAATGGATTATTTCGAAATTAAATACTGTAATCAAAGAGATAGACGAAAAACTAGAAAAATATGACATAACCGGTGCAGCTTTACAAATAGGAGAATTTACAGATAGTTTATCCAATTGGTATGTACGTAGAAACCGTGAAAGATTCTGGGGAACAGAGCTTTCTGATGACAAAATAGGAGCTTATGTGACTTTATACAGAGTATTAGTAGATTTATGCAAAGTGGCAGCACCATTTGTGCCATTTATGACAGAAGAAATTTATCAAAATTTAGTAGTAGGATTAGATAAAAAAGCTCCAGAGAGTATCCACTTATGCAATTGGCCAGAAGTTCATGAAGAAGAAATTGACAAAAAATTAGAAGAAGAAATGGGATTAGCTTATACCATCGTAAAATTAGGAAGAAGTGCCAGAAACTCGGTTAATATTAAAAACAGACAGCCACTTTCTGAAATGTTAATATCAGTTAAAACACTTCCTGCATATTATAGTGATATTGTAAAAGAAGAACTAAATGTCAAGAAAGTTGTTTTAGGTGCAGACATGAAAGACTACGTAAGTTTTGAAATAAAACCAAATTTACCAGTACTTGGAAAAGAATATGGAAAACTAATTCCTCAAATTAAGCAAAAAATTGCAGAATTTAATCAAATGGAATTAGCGACAAAAGTAGAAGCGGGAAAAATCGAATATATTGAAGTAGGAGATGTACAAATTCCATTATCCAAAGAAAATCTTTTAATAACCATGCAAGGAAAAGAAGGATTTGCCTTTAGTGGAACTGGTGAAATCGGTGTTGTAATTGAAACTACAATAACACCAGAACTAAAAGAAGAAGGTTATTTAAGAGAAATTCTATCCAAAGTGCAAAATATGAGAAAAGATAGCGGTTTTGAAGTAATGGATCATATTCATCTTTATGTAGCAGGAAATCCTGTTTTAGAGAAAGTTGTAAAGAAATATGAAGATACCATAAAACATGATACTTTAGCAGTAGATATTTTCTATAATGAACCAAATAAAGATTATGTAGAGACATCTATTAATGATGAAAAATTAAATCTTTTTGTTCAAGTTGTAAAATAAGAAAAACACCTTGGCTTGTAGGTAACAAGCCAAGGTGTTTTTTTCATCAGCTAACCTTGTATTTTATGCTTAGCTGAATCGTTTTTTGACACGCAACAAAAGAATGCCCTAGCTTATGACACCCCTGGCCTGTCAGAGAGACAAAAGGTTTGTCCCCCAATCGGATTATGACTTCCCGTACATCTGGGTGTTCATGATAATGAACACCCTCAAATATTTGGAATTTTTGGACAGCAAAGGTAAATTTACCCCACTGCCAGACTATCTCCACAGGTTCTCCGATTGAAACCTGCGGATTAATTAAAGTTTTTTGAGGAAGTTGCATAAAATTACTTCCTCCTTTCTGAAAACCATAACCTTTATTGGCTATGGGGAGTCCCAGTAGGACACCTAAGAAAAATTATACTATATTTTATGCCAATAGTCAAAAAATATTTGTGCAATAGGTATTTTTTGGAGATTGGGGTTCAAGTTGTGGAATAAAAATTTTATAAAAATGATCATAAAAAATAAAATTGCTCAAATAGTTCTGACTAATTTTATTTTTATATATTAAACATATGGTTTTGCCATAAGTAAAATGACAATAAATTACAAACAAAAAACGATATAAGTACATAAAAACAAGCAAAAAATAAGTATCAAAAAAATCACAAAAAAACTCGAAAAATATTTACAAAAAAAATAAAATAAAGTATAATTTGAATTGATAAAAATCGTTTTAAAATTCATCTTAAATTTAAAATTTAGAAAGCAGGAAAACAAAAGAAAAAACGGTTATTTTTTGAAAAAATGAAGACAATAATTGTAAATAATTTTTGAGAGGAAGAAGTGGAATGAAATTTTTTGAGAGAAATAAAGGGATTACTTTACTTGCTTTAGTCATAACAATCATAATATTGCTAGTATTAGCTGGTATATCAATTGGCATGCTAACAGGAGATAATGGCATTTTAAAACAAGCCACCCAAGCAAAAGAAGAAACAGAATATGGGCAAATACAAGAAGAAGTATCGATGACTTATATGGAAGT
>CALXRJ010000013.1 GCA_944390615.1 uncultured Clostridia bacterium
AAGTCAACATACACTCTGGAATTTTCCAAGGCATATTTGGCAACATTGCTAAATAAATTTTCAATAATGCGATACATATATTTACTATCTGCCATGATATCAATCTCATTTTCTGTCGTATCTAAAATGGTATTTAAACCCTTTTTTAAGAATCGATCTTCAAACTCTCCTGCTGCTTGCCTTACTAATTCTACAAGATTGATTTTTTCAATTTGGAAAGCTATATTACCTGTGGAAACTTTAGAAGCCTCGATTAAGTCTTCTGTTAAATTCTTAAGTCTTTGTGACTTGTTTTCTAAAATTCCAATGTATTCTTTTGCTTTTTCATTTTCGATTGGTTCATTTTTTAATAAATCTACATAGTTTATAATCGAAGTTAAAGGTGTTTTGATGTCATGTGACACATTGGTTATGAGTTCTGCTTTTAGTCTTTCACTTTTCATTCTATCTTGAATAGCATTTTCTACCCCTTCTGATATTTGATTGATGTATAACACCGTATTTTTCAATTCTGATGAAAATTCATTTACATCTAGTGCTACCTGATTGTTTCCTTCTTTCATTTCTTTTAGCCTGTTTTCTATTTTTGAATAATCTTTTAAGAATTTTATGATTTTATATAATACATTGGCCCATACAATAAATTCTAGCACAATTGCTATAAATGTAAAATCAAAAATAAGCAATATACAAAAGGCAAGAATACCAATTGCAACTCCATAGATAAGAACTTTTATAGTCATATTAGTAGAATAGGTTAAAGTAGATGTAATCTTTTTCCATTTCTTTTCTAGCCAAAAATAAATTTTTCCAACTATGGTGGTTTTCCAAAAACCTTTTGCTTTTAATCTTCTAATAAGTGTTGTTAGGCAAACCATGCCTACAATATAAGTAAGTAGATAGCTAGTAAATAGGAAACTAATATCTACACTAAAATCAAGGTTTAAAAATCCTTCTCTGACAATCATAGGAAAAATGGCAATAAAGATGGATATTCCAATAATAATTTCAAGTGGAATTTGGTCAAAATCATTTAATTTTTTGTCACTTCCAATAAAAAAGATTAAATAAATGACCATTAATAAGGTTAACACTGAACAGATTGGTATAATCACATAACTATTATCTGTAATAATGGATACTGCATTTAATATATTTAATAAAATCGCTTCTTCCGAATTCTCCTTAAATCCTTCTGTATAGATACTATATATCTCGAAGTCACTATATTTTGTGGTAATATATTCTCTATCGGTTGAAATTTCTACATCTTCTGTTTCTTCTTCACTGCTCATTATGGTATAATATTCATTTTTTAAGCTATCTAAATATTGAATCCCTGTTTTTTGCATCATTTCATTGTCACTTTGAAATTCACCATTTATTAAATTTACTTTTTTAGCATTTTGCTTTTCGTTTAAATACTGTTTAATTCCATCGATTGTTTTGGTACTATCATTTAATTCTACATTGGTTAATGCCTTATTTTTGTAAATGATTAAATAATTCCATTCTTTTACATTACTATAATAATAGTCTTCTTCTAAATTGGTAAAATAAATTGTGGTATCGCCATCTTCTAAACTATAATAATTGGCATTATGATAAATCAAGTTTTTACAAGCATTGGAAATGTCATTCATATAAGTTCTTACAAAATAAGAAGATGAATAATATCTCTTTTCATCAAAACTATCCTCATTTTGGATAATAATGGAACAAATGGATAGCACAATTGCCAATAGCAAAATAGGGATGAGAAGATAACAAATTGCTTTTAATAGGATTGATTTTTTCATACGACCTCCACCTTATATCCAACACCCCATATAACTTTTAAATAACGAGGTTCTTTTGGATTGATTTCGATTTTTTCTCTGATATGTCTAATATGAACTGCTATTACATTGTCTGCTGCGTAATATTCATCTTTCCACACATTTTGATAAATTTCTTCTATGGAAAATACTTTTCCTTTGTTTTCTGTTAAGAATTTTAAAATATTATATTCTGTTGGTGTTAATTTTATTTTTTTGCCATCAATGGAAACCTGTTTTAAATCATCATCAATCACAAGTCCTCCATTTTTTAACATTCCCTTTTTTTCTTTATGTTCTCCAAAATTAGTATATCTTCGAAGAACAGCATTGACTCTTGCGATTAATTCTTCTGGATTAAATGGTTTGGTTATGTAATCATCTGCCCCTTTGTTTAAACCGTGGATTTTATCAATATCTTCTGATTTGGCAGATAATAAGATAATAGGAATATTTTTTTCTTTTCGGATATCGGTTAAAGTTTCTATTCCATCTTTTTTTGGCATCATGATATCTAATAAAATTAAATGAACTTCATTTTCTTGTAATTGTTTTAGTGCTTCTTCTCCGTCATAAGCTTTCAAAATTTGATAATTTTCCCTTTCTAAATAAATCTCAATCGCTTTTACGATTTCTTTATCATCATCTACGACTAATATGTTATGCATGGTACATCTCCCTTTCGCCTTTATTATAGCACGTATTTTATTAAGAAAAAATAGATAAATTATTAAGATTTCTTTAATTTACTGATGATTTCTAGTCCTGCCACCATTCCTTCATAAACCGCTTTTGCTATTTGCAAAATTCCTCCTGTACAATCTCCACAAGCATATAGGTTTGGCACATTTGTTTCCATTTTTTCATTAACAACTATAT
>CALXRJ010000014.1 GCA_944390615.1 uncultured Clostridia bacterium
TTTCTTATGCATTTTTTATTTTTTACTATATCAAATCTATATTAACATATATTTTTTTAGGTATATTATATATAAGGTTCTATATTTTTTTCAAATTTATATTCTGAACATTGCTATTTCGCAATATTTAGTATGCTAATATTCTATTTCAAACATAATATTAAGTTTCTATGTAAACAAAAATATTATATAAACAATTGCTTGTATCATAAATATGTTGCAAAATTTAGTTCTATTTTCTGTTATTTTCTTCGAAAATATCTCCTAATATTGTATTTAAATTTTGGAATTTTGAGTTTGTTTAAAAAGAGCATTCTTTTCCTATTATAAAATTGTTAGTACTAATTAATTTCGAATTCGAAACTTTTAGAAAGATAAAAAAGTCTGTAATTTAGTAGACAAGTGTATTACAGACTTTGATATTACTACTACCTATGATTCCATCTATTATTTTCTGGACATTTACGAGGTATATTTTTTCATAATTTTATATCTTTTAAGTATTTTTATTAGAGTGTATTTATTACTATTTAGTAATCTTTTATTCTGACTAATCAGTTGCAAGAGACATATTATCCATTTATTTAAAAGTGAGAATGATTATATGAAAAAGTATTAAAACAATGAAATACGCATACCCACAGCAGCACCAGATAAATCATTATTACGATTTCTTGCAGTAAATTGACTTCCTAAAAGTTCATAACTTCCTCCTCGAGAAACATTATAAGTACTTGTAGAATTTTCAAGAGTTAATTCTCTTACATTTCCAGCTAAATCATAAATATTATTTTTGCAGTTTACATCTGCAGCACCAGTAGTTAATTTTATAGCATAACCATCATCTAATGAATTTGATTGCTTTATTGTTTCTAACACATAATGTTCAAAACTTTCTGTATAATCATACCACAAAGCATCAATAGATTGAAGTCTTCTAGTATATTTTCCTCTATTTAATTTGAATTCTGAATTAATATAATTTCCCCAACTTGAACTATCTTCAACTAATTCCTCCTGATTACTACATTTTATTTCTAAATATTTTAGTGTTAAGTCCCACTGTATTCCAAACATTAAACTACTTGTATAATTTCCGTATTTTACGTTGCTTGCTAATTTTTGTGCTTCGGAACAAGTTATCCACGTTAATGGGTATAAATTTTTTTGAGACATAATTTTATCTGTTATTACTTCTGCATTATCTTTTCTGGGTTTGGAAATACCAGTTTCATATCGTCCTATCCAAAATCCACAATTTTGATATATACTTTTCAACATTTTTTGTTTTAACAAATTATATTCATCTTCAGTCAATCCAGTTGTTTCTACTGTATTATATGTGTCTGTTCGATTAGTATTATTTCTATAAATACTTGTATATGAGTGTAAGTCAGTTTCAATTTTTTCATAATCACTTTCAGTAAAATCTATTATATCTAATCCAGTTGTTTGATATACTTCCGTTGTTTTAGGAACTTCTATCCACACATATTCATTACCATAAGAATCAATTATTACTAAACCATCATCAACTGTATTTTCTCCTTTTACTTGAGATACCGCAAAGCCTGCTGGTATTGTTGCATTATCTCCATTTTTATCAGTATATGTTTGATTTTCTAAATTCGATGCAGCTTCTAGTATGGTTAATCTTCTTAATTCATCTTCACTTGCTATTTGAGTTTTTTCTTTTGTTTCACTAGCTCTAGTTAAAATTCCGATTATCGCCAGTAAGTGTTGCAATTGTTACTCCTGCTAATATTAACAAAACAATTATTGTAACGACAAGAGAAATAAGAGTAATACCTTTTTTACCATATTTGAATTCTTCTTTTAGTTTCTTCATAATTAAATCCATTCCTTTCATTTTTTTCTTTAGATTTTCTGGAATTATATTATCATACATGCAAAATACTTGCAAGTAAAAATGGGTGCATATTTATTATATTTTTTAATATAAAATATCTTGCAAAGGAGGTTGCAAATATGAATAAGCTAAAAATCCCAGAAAATCATAGTGGAGTTAGCAAAACTCTTAGATTACCTGAAAATATAGTAAATGATATACAAAATCTTGCTAATCTTAAAAACTTATCTTTTAATAAAGTTGTAATTTCTTTATTAGAATTTAGCCTAAATAATTTAGATGAAAAAGATAAAGAAGAATTAGAGAAATTTCAAAAATAATTTTCAATTTAGGTAGACTTAGCAGTCTATCTTTTTAAATAGCAAGACAAATTATTGTATCATTATCTAAATATAATTTAATATCCTTTTCATTGATTTTCATTTTGTATATTTGATTCAAGTTTATCTTTAGATAATTCTGGCTTTCGTCATCTGTGATATTCAAAATTTCATATTCAATAAAATATTTTAGTTTATGTATTGAATATTTATTTTTCAAAAATCCATCTTGAGTTATAATTATGTTTTTTCCTATAAATTCATTTAACTTTTTTTCTAAACTATTATTTGTATTTTGTATCATTCTTATTACCTCATTTCACTATTTACTTATTTTTATTATATTATTTTGTCAATTTCTTATTAGAATTATACTACTTTTGTTGTTCTTTTTCTTTTTATATAAGAAATTTTTTATTAGTAAATTTGTGAAATAAGTATTGTAATTTTATATTTGCGATTGTTCGCAACAATTATACAATAGCAAAATAGAAAAGTCAATAACAATATTGCGATTGTTCGCAAATATTTACGCCTTGCTTTTGATATAATTTTTATGTTAAAAAAGAGGTGAATTTATGCAACTTTCAGAAGCTGTTCAAAAGAGAATTATAAATCTTTGTAAAGAACAAAATATAACATTAAATAAATTATCAACTAATTCTGGATTATCATATTCTACAGTTTTTAGTATATTTTATGGAAAAAGTAAAAGTCCAAAATTAGCCACTATATTACATATATGTGAAGGATTTAATATTGAATTAACTGATTTTTTCAAAGATCCATTATTTAAAGATGTTGAGTTTGAAGATGAATAAAAAGCAATTACTTTTAAAAATATTAGTAACTGCTTTTTTATTTTTATGACTTGTTTTTCAAAATCCACTCATAAACCTCATTTTCATTAAGTTTGCCTTTTTTCATTTGGTTAATTTTTTCTTTAGCCTGTTTTTTCCAAGTTTCAAAATCTTGGGCAAGCTTTTTATTGTCTTTATTTTTTCTAACTTGCATAAATTTTTGTTGATATGTTCTT
>CALXRJ010000015.1 GCA_944390615.1 uncultured Clostridia bacterium
TGTCGATTAGCTTGGTTCCTAAGTTGTTTATCATTTCTCTTACTTGTTTGTGGGTATATGTTTTGTAGGTTTTGTTTTCTTTATCTATTTTTATTTTATAGGCTATTTTTTCTCCATATGCTTTTCCGGATTTGTTTAGCATATCTTTTAGGTCTGTTATCTCTTGGTATGGATATAGTCTTTCTTTCATTTTTTACCTCCGTTTACGCTTTACGCATTCGCATCTATTTATATCATAAATTTTGGAAAATTGGAATTGAACTGGAAGGTCAGTATAAAAATTAGGGATTTTTAACTGTTTCAATTTAAAATAGAAAAAAGTTGAAATTAAGAGATTATCCCTTTTATTTCAACTTTCTTTATTAACTCTTTCACATACTCTACTGTAAATCTTTGAGATACTTTAGCAGGTGATGCATCATGTTGTTTAAAAATCATTCTATTGGCATCTTTGGCTATATCTTTTCTGGTTGATGTTGCTCCATCTTTTTCGGTTTGCGTAACTTCGTTATTGGTAATAGTTCTAAAACCAATACATGAAACTTTAAATCGATCACATATGGTATATACAGCAATACTCTCATTGTCTTCACATAAAGTATTTTTCTTTTCTTGAATCCATTTTATTCTATCTACTTCTCTGTCAAATATATCTCCTCCACCCAAAATTCCATAAAATAAATTATAATCTATATCTTTCATATTTTTAGCAATATGAATTAATTTCTCGGTTCCTTTTATTTCAACTGACCTTGTATCAAATTGCCATTCAAATGGATTGGAACCTTCGTTTTTATTTTTGATGCCTGTTATAAAAGCATTGATGTTAACACTTTTTTCTCCTACTACAATATCGTTTCTATGAATATAGTCAACATGAGAACCCGCTATTCCTTGGTTTATAATTACAATCGGATTATAATTTTGTATCGCAATTAATGTTGCCATAGAAGCATTTATTACACCAACTTGTGTTTCAGAAATGATGACTGGGTATTCGCTAATATGCCCTAAATAAAATTGAAAGCCATTGCGGTTTTCCTCTTTTTCAATATTTGCTGTTTTTAGTAATTCTTCCACTTCCATTTCCATAGCACCTTGTATGATGATGGGTTGTTTATTTTCTACCATATAAAAATTCCATTCCTTTCTCGCTTCTCTCAAAGGTACACATAGTTATGAAAAATATTTCTTTCAAACTAAATCCTATTCTTTTAAATTTCTCTTATTTTCCTCGTATTCTTTTATTAGCTGTTCCCTATTTATGTTTATTGAAATTCTTTCTCACTTTCTATATATTTTCTACAAATTCAAAATCATATCATCTTCAGCTGCTATTACATCAATACCATATTTTTGACTTAACTTGCTTGCTAATAAAATAGGATTGCTATTTAATATGTTACTGTTAAAATGCGTTAATATCAACTTTTCCGGTTTGATTATTTTTATAAATTCTTCTGTAGCTGGTATATCTAGGTGTTTTGGCTTTGGTTTGTCTTGTATATAATATGGTACATTCATAATTAAAAGCTCACATCCTTGATAAGAATTTAAAAGTTCAGGAAAATATGCTGTATCGGTTACCAAACCAATATTATGATTTTTGGTTTTAATTTGGAACCCATAGGTTTCTACTCCATGCTTATGTTCTATCGATGAAGTAATTTCTATATTTTTTATTTTATAACTTGTATTAGGCTTAATTCTATTCAATTGTTTTGGAAAATCTTTGACATAATCATATAATACCTTATCTTCTATTGCTTGATTCGGTACTAATAAAGTTCCTTGCTTTGTTTGTCCACCATTTGTCATGAATTCTACCAATATGTTTAAATCATTGGAATGGTCTATATGTATATGAGATAAAATAATTCCATCGATTTTGTCTTCATAGGTATGGATATATTTGTAAAATGTGTTTACACCTGGATCTATTATAATGTTGGTTTCATCTACACTAAGATATAAGCCACCAGGGGACCTTATTTTTTTAAAGAATATGTCTTTGTTTCCTGTTGTTCCAAAAAAATGAATAAAATCTTTCACCTTTTTCCTCCTGTGTTATTTTATATCATTACCATTATTCCCAAGAATTTTCACGCCTCCTGTTGCTTCTACTGTTTTCGTTGCCATTTCTTTTATTTGATTGTACGCTTGGTCTAATTTTTCTTGTAGAGAATTTTTTTCATTAGTGGATTTTTCTAATTCTTCTTTTAAAGATTGAATTTTATCTTCATTCCTATCAATGGTATTTTGAAAGTCTTTTTTTAATAATTCTGTAGCAAATTTGTGGTCTTTTTCTAGTTCCGCTGTAGTTTCTTTTTTGCCTCTTGCATATTCTTTTTCTAAAAGAGATGGAATTTCGTTTACTTTGTTTTCTAGTTCCTTGATATGTTCTGCATTGCTTTCCGCTTCTGCTAAAAGTTCATTGACTTCAGCTTCTTTTTTAGCTAAGTCATTCTCTCTTTGAGCTTTTTCGTCTTCCCATTTGTTGTTGCTGATTTCTCTTTCTCTTTTTAGTTTATAATTATATTCTTCCATTTCTCTATCTCTTTCAAGTTTTAGCGTTTTGGCTTTTAAGTCATATTCTTTCTCAAGCTCTTCTTTTTTGATTTTATATTGTTCTTCTAATTCTTTTATACTAGTATTTAATTCTTCTGTTTTTGCCTTTTTTTCGTTTTCTAATTCTGCCATATAGTCTTTTCCAGCATTAATTACCACAACTAGATTACTTAGTTCTTTTTTTACCCTATATAAACTTTTAAGTTCTTCTTCTTCTGCCTCTATGGCGGTTTCTAAATCTTTAAATTTATTGTTTAATTCTTCTGAAAAGATTTTTTGCTCCACATTTTCTCTTGATACTTCGATTGCTTTTTCTACTTTTTGTTTTTTCTCTTCTTTTTCTGGTTCGTATTTCATTTTTGCCATATTTTTTTCTCTATCTAGTGCTTCGTTTAGGGCTTCTAATATTTCTGCTTTTGTGTTTTTTAGTGTGATTTCTTCTTTTTTCATAATTTATTTTTCCTTTCCATTTCTTTTATTTTGCAAAATTATCGTATCATATTTTATGCTTATTGTCTATACACACTTCTAACTTTCTGGAATAACATAATAAGCATGGTAAATTCTCCTTTATTTTATATAAAATGATTCATATACTCAATCAAAAATAGTGGTATATTTAGAACTTTATCGTTTTTAGATAAATTGTTCATAGAAAATCTTATAGCTATCTTATTGTTATTTTGTTCATTATATCTTGTAAGGCTTATATTGTTTGTGGTTCTATTTGATTTCACTTCAATAGGAATTATTTCATTCTTATATTGCATAATAAAATCTATTTCATGTCTATCAAATGTATAATAATTAGGTACATTATCCAATACAGCAGTCAACATATTTAGTACGTAATTTTCTGTAAATGCCCCCTTAAATTCTTGAAATAATTTATCTCCCTCAACCACAATCTTACTATCTAAATTAGCCATTCTTCTTAGTAAACCGACATCGTTTATATAAATTTTAAATGCAGTTAAATCATTATATGCTTTTAATGGAAAATCTGGTTTTTTTATATTATAAATTTTATAAATTAAATTGGAATCATTTAACCAGTTTAAGGCTGTTTCATATTCTCTTGCCCTTGCTCCTTCCTTAATGGTTTGATAAAGGAATTTTTTATTTTCTTTTGCTAATTGTGATGGTATATTATTCCATATTAATGAAATTTTATTTGCTTCACTATTATTGGTATGTTTTGAAAAGTCACTTTCATAAGCCTTTAAAATATCATCTTGTACTTTATTTACTAATTCTATATTTTTTTCATTTACCCAAACTTTAACTGCTTCTGGCATACCTCCGATTATAAAATATGCTTTCAATTTTTCTTCCAACTGATTAAAAAATATATCTGGAATGTTTTCTACATTTCTTATACTTTTCATATACTCTACTAAATTGTTACAATTATCTGCAATTAAAAATTCTCTAAAAGTCATTGGATACATATTTAAAAATTCTACTTTTCCTACTGGAAACGATGTATGTGATAATCGTATTCCCAATAAACTACCTGCAGCAACTATATGGTATTCATTTGCTTCTTCTTGAAAATATTTTAAACTATTTAACGCATTTGGACATTCTTAAATTTAAAAAAAAATGATTAATGTTTTACCTGGAATTATTGCTTTTCCATATATAAATGATAATTGTTCTAGAATCCTTTTTGGGTCTTTCGTATTATGAAATAAGTTGTACAAATCTTCATCATGATCAAAATTAAAGTATGCTACTCCTTCATAATTTTCTTCTCCAAATTGTTGTAAAATATATGTCTTTCCAATTTGTCTAGCTCCTTTTAGAATTAATGGTTTTCTATATTTACTCTCTTTCCATTTTATTAATTGTTCCAATATAAACCTTTTCAAATCAATCATCTCCTATCATTAGTTTATGGTATTCCTATACTAATTATACATTTTAAATCACACTTTTGCAAGTATTTTTATATCTTTTTTCACATTATCGCAAGCTTTTTTATAAAAAATATCACACTTTTGCATTTTTAATATTTTTTTATCCCACAAACTACTGGCTGCTTTGATTTTTATTTTTTGATGTAGAGATATTAATCGTACTAATTTTCCAAACCTAATTTTAAGATTTCCTTTCTAAGCCAAACATTATCTAGTTTCATTATTTCATCTTTAAACTTTTTATGGAATAATTTTTCCATGTTTTCTTGGACTTCTTTGTCTTTTGCTATTAAATAGCTTTTTCCATCTTTTAAGCAAATAAGATTCATCATCCATTTTGCTCCAATATTATTTAATGTTTCATATAGTATTTGTTTATCTTTTAATATGCTCTCTTTTTCCCATATGGTCAATTGTGCAAAAATTGGTGGTAATATAGAATTTATATTTTCTATCTTTGTATCATTTTCTATTGACATTTTTAGGTTATTGTTAATTTCTAATTGACATTCCTTAAAATACTTTTCAGGATAGGTTTCATCATTAATCATTTTTTCTAGCTTTTTATAGGCAACAATATCTCTTTGCGTTGTTATTTTTGCCTTTAGGTTTAAAGTATTATCTAAAATTGCCGATATAAGTAAAATTGCTAGGTCTTTTGAAATTTCTCCTATTAAATTTTCTTTTTCATATAATTCAATCATTATGGTTGCAACTGAACCTATAAATTCTATTTGTGCTTTTTCTTTTAATTTGTTTTTCCAATATTCTTCATAGCCCACATGATGATCTATTATTTCAATAATTTTTTCTTCTCTCACAAATGTATCAAAATAATCTCTATTAGATACATCCATAATAATATAGTTATCTTCTTCCTGTGGTTTGTATTCATCTAATTTCGAATTTAATTTCTTAAGGCTTGGTGTTATACTTTCATTTAATTTTGCTGTTGAAATAGCTCTTGCTTTGATTCCTTTTAAATTTAACAATTTAGCATAGGCTATACAACTTGCATAAGCATCTATATCTATGTATTTTTTTCCAGAAGTTACCACTACCATTTTATATTACCTCCTTTTCCTGTTCCTCTAATCTTAGCAAACAATTATACTTTGCAATTCTATCTCCTCTTCTTGGTCCTCCAATTGTTACAAATATTTTGTATAATTCTAAATTTACCATTGATGATTCTCTTCCTTAAAAATTTTTCTTAATTTTACCATAAAAAACTAAAAAAATAAAGGATTAACCTAAACTTTTCATATTAGCTAATTACAGTTCAGTAAGAAATAAATCGTTACATTTTTCAATTGTAAAGTCTAATTTTTTATAAAAATGCCTGAAAAAGAATTTTGAAATCAAAAAAATTTACTTACTGAACTGTAACATAAGTTATAAATCTTTTCCAAGTTATCCATCACAGAATTTTTTTCTGGAATTTCTTGAAATTTTTCAATTGCTTTTCTATACCTATTTAAAATACGTCTTTTAATTATTTTATCATGTTTTTTCATTTTCCCAATTACTTTTATGTGCTTTTTTGCACTTTTTTAAACCACTTTTATATAGCTTTTAACATTTTTCCAAATGACTTTTTATACAATTTTGTGGAGGCTCCTTAAAACTTAAATACCAACTCATACCATTATTATTTTCTTCGATATATTTTTGTCTTTCTTCTAATTCCGGATAAGTTTGTGGTGCTGGCACAATTACTGGTTGATTTGGCATCCAGTTTGCTGGTGTAGAGCCATTACTACAGTCAGCCATTTGAAGGGCTTGAACAGTTCTTATAATTTCTGGTATGTTTCTCCCTACATTTAATGGATAGGTTAATATAACTCGAATGATTCCTTCTGGGTCTATGATTACTACATCTCTTACGGTTTGGGTATTGCTTACATCTTTGGATACCATTCCATATAATCTTGCTATTTCTCCGCTTCTGTCGGCAACGATGGGAAATGGTAATATAATTCCTGTTCTTAAGTAAATATCATTCATCCAAGCTAAGTGTGAAGCGTTACTATCAATACTTAAACCTAGAAGCTCTGTATTCATTTGCTGGAAATATGGGTATGCCTTGCTAAAAGCTATCATTTCGGTTGTACATACTGGGGTGAAATCTCCTGGGTGTGAGAAAAATACAAGCCATTTTCCTTGGTAGTCATTTAAGTTTTTTGGCCCATAAGTTGTTGTGGCCTGAAAGCTAGGTGCTTTTTGTCCTATTTTTAATGTTCCATTCATCATTAATTCATAATCCATAATAAAGTCTCCTTTTCATACTTTTTTATATTGTATGAAAAGGAGACTTTTTTGTTAATTATCTATCTTTATAAACCTATTTTTTCCAAATTGTAAAATAATTTCTTTATTTAGATTTACCATTTGATTTATGTCTTCTACTAACTTACCATTTATTTTTACTCCTTTAGCCTGTATCATCCTTTTTGCTTCTCCTTTTGATTTGGCAAACTCTGTTTTTACTAATAAATCACATATGGCTATCTTTTGGATTGGATTACTTAATTTCATACATTTGATATTACTTGGAATTCCACCTTTTGCAATGATTTTGTACTTTTCCTCTGCAGATAAAATAAATTCTTCGCCATGATACATTTTAATAATTTCTCTTGCATATTTTCTATGTGCTTCTACAATATCTTCCTCAATCCATTTTTCCGCATCTTCGATAGCAATATTGGTTGTAAGTTGAAAATATTGTATTAAAACTTCATCTGGAATTTTCATTGCTTTTTCATACATAATCTCTGGTAATTCGTCTATTCCTATATAATTGCCTAACGATTTACTCATTTTTTCTTTTCCGTCTAAACCAACTAATAATGGAAAAGTAATAACAACTTGC
>CALXRJ010000016.1 GCA_944390615.1 uncultured Clostridia bacterium
TTTTAATCTGTATACTGAGTGTTATATGTTCAAAATTTTCAAAAATGAATTTTGGACAAACAATATTAGCAGTAATTATATCATTAAGTATAAATTATATTATATTTTTTATAGCTATTGTTATTACTTATTTTGTAAAAATCTTTAATATAGAACTAAATAACTATATGAATTTAATTATTTTATCACTTATACAAATAATTATATTATCTGGAATTGTAAGAATTAAAAGAATAAAACATGGATTTTCATTTTTTAATAAAAAATTAGATGATGATTATTTTGATATAATAGTATTAAATATTAGTGCTTATATTTTGTTTTCATGCATAATTTTTTCTAGCGGAACTAAGGAAAGGACAGATATAATAAAAAGTTTAGTAATTAGCTTTGTCGTTTTTTCGATAATCATGATTATTACAATTCAGAAATCAATTCGATTATATTATAAACAACAGTTACTAATCCAAAATTTAAATGAAAGTAAACAGAAACTCAAGAATAGTGAAACGGAAATAGCCAAACTCGAACAAGAAAACCTAAACTTCAGCAAAAAGAGTCATTCTCTAGCACACAAACAAAAAGCATTAGAATACAAACTAAATCAACTATTGTTAAAAACAGAAACCGCAGAAGAAATAGACATAAAAGACAGAATAGAAAACATTTCAAAAGAACTATATCACGATACAGCAATAACAGAACTAACCAAAACAGAGATCCCTGAAATAGATGACATGTTAGAATTTATGCAAGCAGAGTGCAAAGAAAACAACATAGACTTCCATTTACAAATCAGTGGAAACCTATTTTATATGATCAATAACTTAATATCCAAAGAAGAACTAGAAATTTTAATAGCAGATCACATAAAAGATGCTATTATTGCAATCAAACACAGCAATAATGTCAACAAAAGTATTTTAGTAAGATTAGGGCAAATAGACGAAAATTATGGACTATACATATATGATTCTGGTATAGAATTTGAAAAAGAAACATTAGAAAATTTAGGAAAAAGACCAAGTACCACACATGCTGATGAAGGCGGCACTGGTATGGGATTTATGAACACATTTGATACATTAAGAAAACATGAAGCAAGTCTTATCATTCATGAAATAGGAGTACCTTCCAAAGATAATTATACTAAAGTACTGATGATAAAATTTGATCATAAAAATGAATTTAAAATCATATCTTATCGATCAAAATAAAAAACGAAAAAAATAAAAAAACACAAAATTTTGTTTGACAAATTTAAATTTGTATGATATGATAAGTTCAAATTTATTTTTGGAGAGTGATTAATTATGCCAAGAAAAGTACTAGACTTAAACAAAAGGGAAAAAGCAATACTAAAATTTATCGAAAAAAAAATAACAGAAGATGGATATCCACCATCAGTAAGAGAAATAGGAAAAGCAGTTGGGCTTAGTTCAACAGCAACAGTTCATGGTTACTTAGCAAAATTAAGACAAAAAGGTTATATCAAAAAAGAAGACAAAAAAGGAAGAACGCTAAAACTACTAAAAGGAGGAGATGGACAACCAATCCATAATGAGCCAAAGAATTTTTATGCACAAAAAGAATTAATTGATGTTCCATTAGTAGGAAAAATAACAGCAGGAATGCCAATATTAGCTGTAGAAAATGTAACAGATACATTCCCTATACCAATCGATTTTGTAGGCAATTCAGAATGCTTTATGCTTACTGTAAGAGGAGAAAGCATGATAGAAGCTGGAATTTTAGATGGGGACTATATCTTAGTTAGAAAACAAGCAGATGCAACAAATGGAGAAATCGTTGTAGCATTAATAGAAGATGAAGCAACAGTCAAAACATTTTATAAAGAAAAAGATCATATACGTTTACAACCAGAAAATGCCACAATGGATCCAATCATAGTGCCAGACTGTAATATTTTAGGAAAAGTGATTGGTGTGTTTAGAAGAATGTAGAAAAAATAAAGAAAAAGGAGAAATCAATGGCAAAAAGAAATTCTAAACATATAAAAAATAAAAGGATAAAAAACAACCAAAAAAAGCAAGCCAAAAGAAATAAAATCATTATTTTTTGTCTCATAGTGGTTATCCTTATGGTATTAATCATAAATATGCAAAATAAACCTAAACAACTAAATTATGAAAACACGCAAATCATCCTAAATAATGAAAACATTACAGCAAATTTACAAGATGATATCTTAAAGGAAAATCAAAAAATATATATGAGCATTAACGATATAAAAAATTGTTTAGATCCAACCATTTATCAAGAAGAAGAAACAGGTTTAGTCATAACCACCAGTAACAAAAAATTAGCCACCTTTCAGCAAGGGGACGCAAACATAACCATAAATGGTTCCAACCAAGAAATAGAAGATGTTTTAATAGAACAAAACCAAAAACAATATATTGCCATATCAGAGCTTGAAAATGTATATGATTATGAATTTGAGTATATACAAGACACCAATATTGTCACAATAGACAATTTAAACAAAGAATGTATCAAAGCATATGCCAAAAAAGACTTAAAAGTCAAAGAAGAAAACAAAGCATTTTCAGCAATAATAGATGAAGTAGAAGAAGGCAACTGGCTAATCTATATCAGTGAAGAAAATGATATGGCAAAAGTAAGGACGCAAAACGGAATAATTGGATATGTAAAGAAAAATTCATTAGACAATTTTGTAACAGAAAGAGACAATTTTGATGAGAAAACGCAAACAACCACAGAGCAAGAAAGCCTAGAATATGATATTTCACAAGAAGATTTAACAACATTTGAAAAAAGAATAACAATTATCAATTTAATATTGCAAGAAGCGATCAAGAATGATAAAATGTCTGTAAAAATAATAAATAATGGAACAACAGATTTTAATTTTGAAAGATTTAAAATTGAAATCACACCAATTCTAAACGAATGTGGCATTACGGTTAACATTTAGGAAAGGATATAGGATGAAGAAAAAAGGATTTATCATACTAGGAATTATAATTTTAATCATTTTTATACTAATCATTTCAGCCATTATTTGGTATCAATCAGCAATAAAAGCACCAATAGAAGATAGTGCGACAACTGTAGAAATAATTGTTGAAATACCAAGTGGAACAAGTACTACCAATATATTAAGCTTATTACAACAAAATCAAGTAATCAAAAACGAATTAGCGGCAAAAATTTATCTATCCTTACATGAAGTAAAAAGTTTACAAGCAGGAAAATATTTATTTACAGGAAAAGAAACATTACCAGAAGTTCTAGCAATCTTATCATCTGGGCAAATAATGGACGAAACTGTAACAATTACCTTTTTAGAAGGGCGAAACATGCGTTACATTGCTTCAACAATAGCAGAAAATACAAATCATACAACCAATGAAGTTTACCAATTATTAGAAGATGAAGAATATATAGCATCACTTATAGATAAATATTGGTTTTTAACAGAAGAAATACAAAATACAAGTATATATTATCCGCTAGAAGGCTACTTATACCCAGATACCTATAGCTTTGAAAACAAAGATGTTACCATTGCAACTATTTTTGAAAAAATGTTAGATCAAATGGACAAAGTTTTAACAAAAAACAAAACCATAATCGATAACAGCAATTATTCTGTGCATGAAATATTAACCATGGCGTCTATTGTTGAATTAGAAGGAAATAATGCAGAAAATAGACCAAAAATTGCAAGTGTTATTTACAATCGATTAGCGACCAATATGTCATTAGGAAGTGATGTAACTACTTATTATGCTATACGAGTAGACATGGGAGAAAGAGATTTATATGCAAGAGAAATCAATACTTATAATGCCTACAATACGAGAGGCCCAAATATGGAAGGAAAATTACCAGTAGGTCCTATAGCAAATCCGTCGGCAGAATCCATAGAGGCAGTATTAAATCCAGATGAAGACAGCTATTTATATTTTGTGGCAGATAAAAATGGAGAAATATATTTTTCTAATACATATGAAGAGCATCAAGCAACTATAACAGATTTACGAAGAAAAGGTTTATGGTATGAATATGATAATTGACAATTAACCTAAAATTGTAATATTAACTAGGTTTGTTTTGGTAGAAATTGTCAAGATATATTATTTTAAAATAACAATATAAAAAGTAACTACTTACTAAATGTATTAAATCCGAAAAATGGTATATTTTTGGAATTCAATACATGATAGTAACTAGTTACTTTTTTTAACACTTGCATATTATCTTTTTTTATGATATGTTTTAGAAGAATATTAAATTATTCATTTTTAATACTTTTTATAAATATAATTAGTATGAAAGACTAAAAAAAGGAGCGTGAAGGCGCTATGAAAAAAATTATATTTAAAGGCTGTGGAACAGCAATTGCAACACCATTTGATGAAAAAGGTGTAAATTTACAAGAATTTTCAAAACTTGTAGAAGAACAAATTCAAAATAAGGTAGATAGCATAATCGTATGTGGTACAACAGGAGAATCTTCTACCATGACAGAACAAGAAAAATTGCAAACAATAGAATGTGCTGTAAAAGTATCAAATGGAAGAATTCCCATTATTGCAGGGACAGGTTCTAATAACACAAAAGCAGTAATAGAGATGAACAAAAAAGTAGAACAATTAGGGGTAGATGGTGTATTAATTGTAACACCTTATTACAACAAAACAACAGGAGAAGGGTTAATTAGACATTATACAGAAATTGCTAAAAATACAAAATTACCAATTATTTTATACAATGTACCAAGCAGAACTGGAGTTAATATAAAGCCAGAAATAGCACTAGCATTATCAAAAATAGAAAATATTGTTGCCATAAAAGAGGCATGTGGAGATTTATCGCAAATAGCCAAAACAGCTAACTTATGTAGAGAAAACTTACCAATTTATTCAGGAAATGATGACCAAATATTACCAATACTATCCATAGGAGGAATCGGTGTTATATCTGTTCTTTCTAATGTAAGACCAAAATATACACATGATATGTGTTACGAATTTTTTGAAGGGGATAAAGAAAAAGCTGCCAAAATGCAAATTGATGCAATTCCTTTAATTAATGCACTATTTTCAGAAGTAAATCCAATCCCTGTAAAAGAGGCATTAAATATTTCTGGATACCATTATGGAGAGCCAAGACTTCCTTTAATTCCTATGAGTAAAGCAAATAAAGAAATATTAGAAAAATGTTTAAAAGAATTACCATAATGGATAGCAAAACAAATAACCAATCATTTCAAATTGTATTGGCAACAAAAAGGTGCTATAATGAGAATAGAATAAAGATGCAAGGAGAGATGAAAGTGGTTAAAAATAAAAAAATCATATTTGAAGATAAAGAATATATGGTTTTGATTTTAGACTTAATAACAAATGATAAAGTGCAAAAAATGAAACAATATAGGCAACATCACCAAATCAGTTGTTTTGACCATTGTCTATTTGTTTCTTATAATACCTATTTAATTTGCAAAAAACTTAAATTAGATTATATTTCAGCAGCAAGAGCAGGTATGTTACATGATTTATTTTTATATGATTGGAGAAAACGTGAAAATGGAAGAACTGGTTTCCATGCTTTTACCCATGGAAAAACAGCCTATCAACATGCCCTAGCAATTTTAGACTTAAATGACAAAGAAAAAGATATTATCTTAAAACATATGTGGCCAGTAACGCCTGCTTTTCCTAAATATAGAGAAACATTTATATTATCATTAGTAGACAAATATTTTGCAATAGCAGAAGCATTTATAAAAAATAAGTAAAATGAGAGGAGAAAATTAAAAATGATGGAAGTAATGGTAAATGGTTGCAATGGAAAAATGGGACAAATTGTATGTGAATTAGTAGATAAAAATGAAAATATGATTTTAAAATGTGGGACTGATAAAATAGATACCGGTTATTTAACATTTCCCGTTTATACAGACTTAACGCAAATTCCAGAAAAACCAGATGTTATTATAGATTTTTCTGTACCTGTTGCAACATTTCAAGTTTTAGAATATGCTAAAAAAAATAAGATACCAATTGTAATTGCAACAACAGGATTTACAGGAGAAGAAGAAAAGAAAATTGCAGAATATGCTAACGAAATTCCTATATTTAAATCAGCCAATATGTCATTTAGTATCAACATGTTTCAACACTTATTAAGAGAAATTGCACCAAAATTTAAAGATACAGATATTGAAATAATAGAAACACATCATAATAGAAAAATAGATAGTCCAAGCGGTACAGCCCAAATGTTTGCCGATACAATCAATGAGGCATTAGGCGGAGGTTACAGATGTGAATACAACAGACATAGCAAACACGAAAAAAGAGATAAAAAAGAAATAGGCATGTCATCCATTCGTGGAGGAAATATTGTAGGGGAGCATACTGTAAAATTTTTTGGAGAATCAGAAACTTTTGAGATTACCCATACATCTTATTCTAGAAATGTATTTGCAGAAGGAGCCATAAAAGCAACAGAATTTATCATAAATAAACCAAATGGATTATACAATATGGATGATTTAGTAAAATAATAAAAGGAAAAAGGAGAATATTATTTCCGATTTTAGATTAAAAAAATATAATGGAATAAAATGGAAAAACAAATTCGCCCTTTTTCTAGTGGGGATGAGAAAAAATATGTTTAGAAATCGTGGAAAATTACCTAATATAAATGTAAAAAGTAATCATGAGAATAATAGAAAAGAGGGATATAGTGCACCTCACTATTCGCATTATTGGAATGGAAATTTTATTATTATAAAGTATGATAAGACATTTATAATAATAGAATTTATCATTATGTTTTTACTTTTATTAATTATTTTTGCAGTTTATCTTTTTGCTTATCAAGTATCTTATGAAGATCCAATTGCTACTGTAAAAGATAATTATTTAAGAGCACAATTAATTGCCATAATAGCTTCTATTGGATTAACAGGACTAGTTACTATATTTACCAAAAGTAGTAAAGAAAAATTAATTAGAAATTTAAATATAATAGGATTTTTATCAATAGTGGTTATGGTAGTTTTATTAGGAATAAAATTAAATCTTGACAGTCAATATAATGAAGAAACTTTTGGCCAATTCTACGACCAATATGAACAACCAAACAATAGTAGGCAGACTACTGATACCATGAGTGTTGGAGTTTTTGGCGTAAAACGCTTAAGTGATAAAGAAAACTATATAGAAAAAAGCAAAGGAGCATATACCAATTTTTCTGTAAAAGCAACGATATATATGATAATTCATATAGTATGTGTTGTATTCATATTTTATTTATCTTATCGTCTAATCTCTATCCAAGACAACAAACAAAGATTAGCAAAAGATGATGTCATTTTATATGACAAAGAAGAAAATGTAAAATACTAAGCAAGTACTTTTTGACTTAAAATATACTATTGTATGAACTAACATAGATAGAATTAAGAAAATAAAAAAAGGGGAAATTTTAGATGAATCATAGTGAGAAACTGGATGAAGAAAACAAAAAACATATCCAAAAAACCTATACAGACAAAGCAATGAAGTTATTAAAAATTTGTATAGGATTATCGATATTTAGTATTTTAACTTATTTTATTGCAATTTTCTTTTATCAACTATTTGATTTTGGATTAATTTTTGAAACAATTTCTTTTGTTTTTATGGTAATGGCATGGTATAAAATTACCAATCATAATTTACAAGCTGGAAAAAGAAATGTTATAATAGCCATGCTCCCAATTGGATGGTTAATGATATATGATTTAATCAATTTGCTTGCTAATATACAAGAAGTAATGTATGAAGTAATTGGTTATTATACCAGTTTAGACCAATATTTTTATTATCTGGAACCATATTTATATGATGTGGTATTAGTGGCATTAATTGTATTATTATATGCTGTCTATCATGCATTAACAAAAGCTGATGGTAGTAAAAAAGCAGATGATTATGTAGAATCTTTTTATGATAAATTGTAATTTCTAAATTTCACAACCCCCTTTATTTTACATATAATAATTATTATAGGTAAAAGGAGGGGGGTTATGAAAAAGAAAATACTAATCTTTCTTTTAATCACAACTTTAATCATTTTTGTTAATATCAATCTTACCTATGCTATTACAGCAAGCTCAAGTGAAGAATACCAAGGTATTGATGTAAGTGACTGGCAAGGTTATATAGATTATAGTCGTGTAAAAGCTGATGGAATTGATGTTGTATACATAAAAGCAAGTCAAGGAGATAATATAAAAGATGCCTATTTTGAAATAAATTATGAAAATGCCAAGGCAAATGGATTAAAAGTGGGTTTTTACCATTTTCTAACAGCTACCAATACGCAAGAGGCAGAACAAGAAGCAACTTTTTTTGCATCTGTTATTTCTGGTAAAACACCAGATTGTAAATTAGCAATGGATTATGAGACTTTTGGAGGAGTAGGAGTAGATGAAATTAATCGTATAGCCTTAACTTTTTTAGAAACGGTTGAAAGATTAACTAACAAAGAAGTAATCATTTATAGTGATTTATACAATTCACAAAATACGTTTGCTACTACCTTATCCCAAAAATATGACTTGTGGCTTGCGTATTATGAAAGTGCGAGTAACTTAATCAATATTACAACCAACTGGGAAAATTATGTTGGACTTCAATATACAGATAGAGGAACCGTCTCAGGGATAGATGGAAATGTCGATAGAGATATCTATACAAAAGAAATCTTTTTAGATGATACAGAAGAAATACCTAATACAGAAAATTTAAGTGGGACAATAAATTCGCAAACAATAGATTATACAGTTCAAAGTGGAGATACATTATACCAAATTGCAAATACCTATGGTACTACAGTACAAGAAATTGTAAATATGAATCAAATAGAAAACCCAGATTTAATATACCCAGGAGAAGTATTAAAAATATTGACAAATTCTACTACCCCAGGTTCTGAAACAAGAGGAACAGGAAGTATTACTTATACCGTACAAAGAGGAAATACATTATCTCAAATTGCTATGGCTTATGGTGTTTCTGTAGAACATATTGTGGAAATAAATAATATTCAAAATCCTAATTTGATTTATCCAGGTCAAAAATTAAGAATTACGGATAGTTCCAATACAAATTTAAATCCAGTAAATCAAAATGAAAATTTACAATATAGTACTTACACGGTGAGAAGAGGAGACACTTTGTGGGGAATTAGCAGAAGATATGGGGTAAGTGTTAGATATTTGGTAAGATTGAATGGAATTACAAATCCAAGATTGATTTATCCAGGGAGAGTATTGAAAATATAAGAAAAAATATGAAAGTTAATAAAAAATGTGAAAAATCTTATAAGAATTTTAAGAAAATTTATCGAAATGTGCACTTTTTCTATAAAAATATGTTATAATACAAATACATATTTTTTGTATGTAATATTTTTAGGAGGTATTTAAATGTCAGAAGTAGCACAAAGAGTGAAAATTTCTTATGAGAGGAAACCAAAAACCTTGCACTCCTTTTTCGCCTTAAAATTCCACGATGGCGATGAAGACCGTGCAAAAGTGGAAGCAATTGAAGCAGCTTTAAACAAAGCAGGAGTTGAGATTACCCTGATGGCCAGAGATGTGGAAAAATGGGGGAATGCAAACATTCCTGAAGGAAAAACTTTAATGAAAGATTATGCCTTTCCTGCAATGATGCAATGTGACTGTAACATTATTGAGTTCAGCGAAAAAGGTGTAGGTCTTGGCATGAATGGTGGCTTTTGCTATGCAATAGGCAAACCTATTTATGTTATCGCAAAAACAAATAGCGATATTTCCACAACGATGGCTAATATTGCTACAGAAATCATTTTTTATGACAAACCAGAAGATTTAGTAGAGCCTTTCACGAGAATTGTAAATAATTTTCCACGTGTCATTTTGGCATCTAAATCTGCTGATCGTAAGCAACAACTAATTGACAATAATATTCCATTTGAAGTTATTGCTAGTAATGCTGATGAAACACCTATCAATTCTAAATCTTTCAAGAATCTGTTAGCTGAAATTTCTATGCGTAAAGCTCAAACCGTTTTGGACATGACGAAGAATAGAGGTTTAAGACTTATCATCGCAGCTGATCAAAACCTGGTGTTTAAAGGAAAGATGTACGGAAAGCCAAACTCTATCGAGGAAGCTCGTAATCTCCTTACCTATATGAGAGGTTCAGAGGAAGTCTATTCTTATACAGGTAATGCTGTATTACTGGCTAAAAAAGACAAAATTCTTCAGAGCATTAATCTGACAGATGTTGCAAGATTAAGTATTGATCCTATTTCTGACGAAGAAGTGGAGAATTACTTGAAAGATGGTAAGTTTTTATCTATCTGTGGTGGCGTATCAATTAATCATTGCTTGTTTGTGCATCTCAAAGAGGGACGCCTATCGACAGCGAAAGGAATGACATTAGAATATGCAAAAGAAATGATGTCAAACCTTATGGAACGTTAATACGTTATTCTAGTAATATTACAAGCATAAATGTAATTTCATTTTAGGAGGCTATTTTGAATAGAAATTCAAAATAGCCTTGCTTTTTCAATTACTGCATCAAAATATCTCCAAATTAAAATTACTTTTTTGTGTATGGATATTTTTTAATTTACTAAGCATCTGTGCTTTCTAATATATTTCGAAATATTCCGAACTAAAATTTTTTACGAATGTATTAGCATCTAATTAAAAAAATAAGGATAAAAATACAATATGGTGCAGGTAGTGGGACTTGAACCCACACGCCATTTCTGACAATGGTTTTTGAGACCATCCTGTCTGCCAGTTCCAGCATACCTGCATATTTCATTAAAATTTATATAAAAATATCTAGTGTATCTACCAATTCCAGAACAACAGCAAATACGAATATATCTTAGCATAAATTCTCCAAATTGTCTAGAATTTTCAAAAAAAAGTTGAACAAATTTCGAAACATGATATAATATAGAATAAAAAATAGGAGTGAAAATAATGTTTTTTGCAAAACCAAATGAATATGAAGCTTGTGGTATTTTTACGACAAAGCATTTTATTCTAATTATACTAACCATAACAGGAATAATAATAGCCTTAAAGAAAACAATTCATAAAAACAAAGAAGAAGTAA
>CALXRJ010000017.1 GCA_944390615.1 uncultured Clostridia bacterium
AATTGTATTTTCGTCTATAATGGATTTTTTGATTTTATCTAAGATGCCAGGATTTGTATAAAGTTCTGCAAAATAAGGATTTAAGTGTGGATAATCTTCCGTATTTAGAAAACTTGAAAAATATTCAATTAATTCATTTGCCATTTCTAAAATATTACTAACAGAAAGTAAAGCCTTAGCAGATATACTACTAGAGCTTTCTAGTAATTTTAGATAAATTCCAATATTATCCATTTCAGAGATAGGAGGAGTAGAATTTCGCTCTATTAAACTTACTGCTTCATTTGTTTCCAATAGAATAAGTTCCACTTCTTGCTTATCGCAGGAAGGAAGAAGGGTGTTGGCTAACTCTTTACCTACATAGGTATGGCAATAAGTAGATAATTTTTCTAAAATTTTATCATATTCTAATTTTTTTAAATAAATTTGGTTCATTTTCATTTCATTCCTTTATTTTTAGTAATTATATTATGCCATAAAAAAGAAAGAAAATCAATAAAAACATGTAAATACTACTAAACACAATAAATTTGTGTTACCATTCTTTTAGATAGTGATGAAATTTAAAAAAAATATTGCTATTTTTAAAGAACTATAATAAAATAGAAAACAAAGAGAGGAGAATAAAATGGGGAAAATAAAGAAATTATTAATAACAATAGCGTTTTTAGCAATCTTTCTATTGCTAGGAAGAGGCAAAACAAACGCTGCAGGAGATTTATACTTACAAAATTTAGATTTTGAGGCACAAATTAATCAAGATGGAAGTATGGATGTTACAGAAACTTGGCATATATCGATAGAAGATACCAACACACTTTTCAAAACCTTTCAAACAGATCCAACCAAATATACATCCATAACCAATGTACAAGTAACAGACATAACCAATGGTACTAGCACAGCATTTACCAAAATAAATAACCTAATGTATCATGTTACCCAAAATTGCTACTATGGATTAACCAATAGTGATGGGAATTTCGAAATTGCCTGGGGCGTGGGATTAGACAATACATCAGCAAACAAAACGTATCAAATATCCTATACAGTAGAAGATGCCATAGCCAAATATTCTGATTATGCAGAACTTTATTGGCAATTTATAGGAAGTGATTTTGAAATAGACAGTAAAAATGTTTCAGGAACCATTCTTTTACCGGAAAATGCCAATACAAAAGACGAAATAAAAGTATGGGGACATACTGAAGACTTAAATGGAGAAATTTATGCAACAGATTTAAACCAAATAGAATTTGAAGTAACAAATTTCAATGCAGGAAGATATGTAGAAATCAGAACTTTGTTTCCAACTGATATGATAACAAGTTCTGGTAGAACCTATTCTACGAATCGACTAGATGAAGTAATAGCAGAAGAAACAGAGTGGGCAAATGAGGCAAATTTAAAAAGACAAAAAAGGGAAAATATCAAAAAAGGAGTATCCATAGGATTTGTTTTTATTTGCATTTTAATAGGAATTGCTTTAATCAAAAATACCATAAAAACATTTAAAAAAGCTTCTCAAAAGCAAGAATTAAAACCAACCATTGATTTAAAATATTACAGAGAAATACCACGAAATAATGCGACTCCAGCACAAGCTTTATTTATCGATAGAAACGCAATCTCAGCTTTTACAGCAAAAGAAATGGGAAAGATTTTTTCTGCCACTTTATTACATTTATGCTTAAAAAAATATATAGAATTTGAAACAAACCCAGAAAAGAAAAATAATATCACCATAAAAATTTCAAAAAAAGAAGCAGAAGGTCTAGAACGTAGTGAAGAAGAAGTTCTTCAATATGTAGTAAAGGCTGCTAAAGAGCAAGATCAAATAACGGTAAAAGAATTAGAAAAATATATGAAACGATATTATACAGGTTTAATTCGTACAAAAGATGATATCGAAAAAAGCACCAAAAAGGAATTAGAACAAAATGGAATTTATAACGAAAAAGAAGCAAAAGAAAAGTCAAAATATACAACTTCTACTTTTGCCAGTATATTTTCCATAGGAGTGATAGCTGTTATGTTATTGCCTTTTCTAATCGAATATATTTATGGAAATATCCTTTGGCTAGGAATTGCCACTTTAATCTTATTAGCTATCGTAAAAAGTATCGCTTCCCATCAATATGGTAAAAAATTAAACCCATTAACAGAAAAAGGTTTAAATGAGCAAGCAATGTGGAAAGGATTAAAAAAATATATGGAAGAGTTTTCTTTGCTAGATAAAAGAGAAGTTCCAGAACTTGTTTTATGGGAAGAATTTTTAGTATATGCAACTGTATTTGGAATAGCAGATAAAGTTTTAAAACAATTAAAAATCGTCTATCGTGAAATGGGTCAAGATATTGACTTAAATACCTATGGATATATGTATTTAATGATGCATACCGATTTTTCAGATAGTTTTTCAAATGCAATGAATTCAGCCTTTTCATCAGCGTATTCATCTACCTATTCATCGGGAACAGGAGTCGGTGGAGGATTCTCTGGCGGTGGAGGCGGAGGCCGGTGGCCGGAGGAGGCGGTGGCGGAAGATAAGCTATCACTTAATCAGTAGAAAAACTGATTTTTAAGCCACATACCCAAGGAATCAACAGTTTAACAGAGGAAGAAATTAACCAATATTTAGCATTAGATCTAGAAGAACTAAAACAAGAAGAGATTGATATGAAAACAATAGCTATATTGAAGAAACTAAAGAATTTATTTTAGAAAATAAAGAGGCCTTACTAGAGGCGATAAAGCAACAATCAAAAAAAGAAAAAGAAGAGGAAGAAAGAAACTAAAATGAACATAAAAATAACACAAAACATTGAAGAGGCAAATAGCATAACCCATAGTGGAACTTTCCATGCAGATGAAATCTTTGCAAGTTTAATCCTTTCGAAAATATTACCAGAAATCACTTTAATTCGAGTGCAAGAATTAACTGGAAAAGTAAAGGAAAATGTTATTGTCTATGACATAGGTGGAGGAAAGTTTGATCATCATCAATTAGGAGGAAACGGGCAAAGATCCAATGGAGTTAAATTTGCGGCTTGTGGTCTAATGTGGAAAGAATATGGCAGACAGGTTTTAAAAAAGTATAAGGTCAAAGAAGTTGATTATGTTTGGAATTATGTGGATAAAAATTTTATTCAATTTATTGATGCTAATGATAATGGTCAGCTTCCTAAATTGCCTACAGACTATAGAGATGTGCATATATCTCATATCATAGGATTATTTAATCCCA
>CALXRJ010000018.1 GCA_944390615.1 uncultured Clostridia bacterium
ATATTCTACTTGCTAATTTTAAAAATTTCTTGATACTATTAAGAGATAATTATATTTCAGAAATAAATAATTTAAAGCTTAACGAATATAAATCTAGCAAAAAGAAAAATCTTGAAGAACAAAAAAAGAATTTAAAGAATTTGGAAGCAGAATATAAAGTTTTAATATCACAGAGAATAAAAGAAATAGCAAGTTCTTTAGAAGATAAAAAAGAATTTATAGAAAATACATATAGAAGTTTAGAAGAAGAAAAGTATAAAGAAATTGAAAAGACAAAAAAGAAATTACAAGAGTTGCAAAATGAAAATTTCGAAATAAAACAAGAAAAAATGCAAACAATAGATTATTTTAATCAAATTATAGAAGCGAAAGTACCAGATAAAGCGGTACTGAATATGCTAATTGATAAAATTTACATTTATAATGATAAATCTGCAAAATTTGAATTGAAAATAGATATAGAAAAATTAATATAAATGCTACAATGGTTTAAGCACAATCACATGACTTATCTATACAGTTTTATTCTTTACATTGATATAAAAACATACAAAGCAAAAAATGTAAATGTTGACTTTTTATGTAAAACATGGTAATATCTAGTTGTAACAACTTTGAAAAGAAATAGCTATCAACAAGATATTGTTGAAAACACTATTTCATTAAGTTCAGAAGCTATAGTGATGTTTTATTAAACAAGGGGGAAACATTATGAACAACAAACAGAAACAACTTATGAGCACATTGTTACAGAGCAATCTGTTAGTTTCAACAGGTTGTACCGAGCCAATAGCGATAGCATATACCGCAGCAGTTGCTCGGCGTTATTTAAATGAGGAGCCTTCTAAAATAACATTGCGTATTAGTAAAAATATAGCTAAAAACGCAATGGATGCGGGAATTCCTAACTCTAATTATACAGGGGTTGCTTTTGTAGTATCATTGGGGGCTTTATATGCAGACCATAAAGATGGTTTTCAGTTATTGGAAAAGTTGAATTCAAAACAGCACGAAAGTGCATATCAATTTTCCCAAAACAATGTAAGCATTGAAATTGCTGATACTGACAAGCCACTCTACATCGAGGTTGAGATGGATGGGGTAAAAATTAAAGCCTGTAAAACTAATCGATGTTGTAACAACGTAAGAGTGGTAGTTGCGGGTGGACATACTAATATTCAGACAATAGAAGTAAATAAAGAGGTTGTCTTTGAATTTAGTGTGAACCAAAACGAAACACAAAACCACCAATATGATAATGTGGATTTTTCTATGAAGGAAATATTCGAGTATGCCAACGAAATAGAAAATTTAGAAATTTTTCAAAAAGCTCTTGACTTAAATAAAAAACTGAGTCAAGTTGGTAAAGAGAGTGACTATGGGTTAAATGTTGGTAAAATCAAGCCTTTTGATGAAGATACATCTTTGGCAAGAATAATATCAACAACAACAGCTGCAATTGATGCCAGAATGGCAGGAGCACCATATCCGGCTATGGCGTGCACAGGAAGCGGAAATCAAGGAATTTCAACTACGATGCCTGTTTATCAGATGGGGATAGAAGTTGGTGCTAGTAATGAAAAGATTTTACGAGCAATTGCCATAAGTGATTTGACCGCTATTTATGTAAAAAGAAATTTGAATGTATTGTCATATTTATGTGGAGCTGTAATTGCGAGTTGTGGTGCTTCAGCTGGAATGACATATCTGCTGAATGGGAATTATAAAGAGGCAGAATATGCCGTAAATAACCTACTAGCCTCTGTTACCGGTATGTTTTGTGATGGTGCTAAAAGCACATGTGCAATGAAAGTTTTGTCATGCATAACAATGGCAGTGTATGCGGCGAATATGGCAATGACAGAAAAGAGTAGAATTACTAAAAACGTGGGCATTGCAACAACCAGTCTCATTGATACAATTAAAAATGTGGCAAAGTTAGAAAATGAAACAGCTGAAACAATGGATAATGCAATAATGAAAATTATGGTAAAGTAACACATTAGCTTTTGAGCGTTGATAGGGGAGATTATTTTTAATAGTCTCCCCTATAATTTTTGTTATCGTTTATTTCAAAATACATTAGAAGTATTGAAAATATACTTAATGTATATATGAATTTGAATTAAAAATAGATATAGAAAAATTACTATAAATGGTTCAACTGTATGGGCATAATCACAACACTACGCAGGAGTAGCATTTGACGTTGGGCAAACCTTATCAGCAACCAGAAGGCGAGCTCTTTGGAACAGCGCCAACTCTTCTGGGATATGGACTTATGTAGAACCGATTTCTCAAACCCCTACCTGGGTACATTGGGATAAAAGATTCGGAACACCTGCCTGTAGTTCAGGTGGTTATCCATTAATTAAAAGAGGAAGTATAAGTAACTATGTATTGATAGCACAAGATGACCTAAATACATTAGGTTACAGTACCGGAGGATTGGATGGAATATTTGGAGCAAAAACACAAGAAGCGGTAAGAAACTACCAACGAAGAGTAGGCCTTTCTGTTGACGGCATTGTAGGATGTAATACATGGAGATCTCTCCAAGAAGCAGTTGTAGGAACTGGTGCTACAAGTACAACCATAAACTAGTGGCAGGAGCCAAAGGGACCTAAGTCTTTTTGGCGCCACCATAGGAACCTAAGTCTTTTTGGTAGCAACAAGATAAATGGTATAATTGTGAAATAGTAGTTGAATTTTTTGAAAAGTATGGTATACTATAAATACTTTAAATCATAAAAAATAGGAAGAAAATGATGAAAAATAGAACCAAAAAAAGAATGAAAAATAAAAAACAACAATCTACAATAGGAATAATAGCAATCCTATTATTCATGCTAATTACTTACTTCTATGCCAATCCAAATAGTGTAAACAATACAAACGAAATAAATCCTAATAGCCAAAATCAAACCCAAGCCATCGTTTCCTACCAGTTAACAGATATTCCAGAATATGAAGGAAATCCCTATATCGAAATAGAAAATAATATACCAAATTTCACAGAAGAAGATTATAAGACAGAAAGTTTTGAAAACTATGCGGAATTAGATAGTTTAGGAAGATGTGGTGTAGCTTTTGCCAACCTAAGCAAAGAAACCATGCCCCAAGAAGGGGACGAACGTGGAGACATTAGCTCTGTGATTCCAACAGGATGGGTACAACAAAAATATAATGGAGAATACCTATATAATAGATGCCATTTAATAGGCTATCAACTATCAAATGAAGATGCCAATCCACAAAATCTTATCACAGGAACCAGATATTTTAATGTAACAGGGATGTTACCATTTGAAAATGAAGTTGCAAATTATATCGAAGAAAACGAGGACAACCACGTTTTATATCGAGTAACCCCTAATTTTGAAGGGAATAACCTACTAGCAAGTGGCGTCCAAATAGAAGCTTATTCCATAGAAGACAAAGGACAAGGTATATGCTTTCATGTATATATTTACAATGTTCAGCCAGGTGTTACAATAGATTACGCAACAGGTGAAAGCTATTTAAACAATTAAAATCAAAAAGGAGAGTGAAGTTTATTGAATTTAGACTTATTTAATGACTTATTTCAAAAAGCAAAAGAAAACAACCTTATTCAAAATTTTATTCAAGAATTAGGAAACTATTTAGAAAAAAATACATTAGAAAATAAACAAGAAAACGAAAAATCTTTATTAGAGCAAATAAAAGAACAAAACAAAATAACTGCAGAGTATAGAGACAAAATGTCACAAGAAAGAAGAAATATTTTAGAAAACTATGCTAGTCAGACAAAAGAGCAAGGAACCATGTACTATATATATGATAAATCAGGCAACAATTACTTACTATCAATAGGGGAAGAAGCAAGAAGTCATGAAATTATCAAAATACCAGAAAACAATTTACCCAAGGGAGCAGGTGTAGATAGCATCTTAAGAGAGGAAAACGGAAACTACGTATTAGACAAAGAAGCGACAAAAATCATAACAGAAGAAATGAGGCAAAAATTTCAAGAGTTATTAGAAGAGCAAAACAAAAAAATGCAAGAAAGAAGAATAGAAGGCCATTTATATGAATTTGTAGAAAAAGCAGGAAAAAGCATTTTCCTAATCGATAAAAACGAAAATACAGGAAAAGTATTCGAAGAAGTAGAATTTAAACCGGAAATTTTTGAAAATGCAAAAGAAGGAGACACCTTTCAGTACTTAAATGGCCAATACCAGAAGACATAGGTGCCTATCCTAAATATTTTTATAGAGGAAAAGAATCCTTTTTTAATTGAAATTCCTTTCCATTCAAATAATTTAAAATTCCAGCATCACTTTTAAACTTAAATTTCAAACGATAACTCATTAGTTTTTGAAACTTAGCATTCATTTGTTTATTGATTCGATTGATACCATATTTTCCATCTCCCACAATTGGCAAACCAATATGAGCAAGATGAGCGCGAATTTGATGCGTTTTACCAGTTTCAATTTCTATATCCAAAAGAGAAGTATGATTTGGATATTTTTCTAGCAAAGTATAAGAAGTAATAATTTTACGATATCCTTTTTTAGGAATATCTGAAATATAAACCAAAGATTTCTGACGATCTTTAAAAAGATAAGCCTCCATTGTTTTACTTGGCGTACTAGGAATCCCATAGACCAAAGCCAAATAATGTTTTTCTATCTCATGATTTTTAAATTTAGTAAGTAATATATCTAAAGCCAACTGATTTTTTGCAAACAAAATTAAACCAGAAGTATTACGATCTAATCGGTGACAAGGCATAGGCAAAAATCCACAATTTGTGAACTTTTTGTGGATAACAGTAAGTAAACTTTGCTCACCAGTAACTTCTATATCTACAGATTTCTGAACAAGCAAAATGTTCTTATCTTCATAAACAATTGTTAAAGGAATCTTTGTTTCTAATAAATTGTCTGCAATATAAACCAAAATTTCATCCTTTTCAAAAATAGTTACATTTTCAGAAACTCTTTTTCCATTTATTTTAATATCTTTTTTACGCAAAGTTTTATAAAATAAATTATCAGATAAATTTGGAATATTTTCTTTTAAAAACTTATTTAATTTTTTATTATTATATTTTTGAGGTACAATTAATTTTTTCATACTCTCTATTATAAAACAAAATACAAAAAATAGCAAATTTGAATCAAAACTGTAAAAGTATAATAAAACCTTTTCTGGAAATAATAATAAAAGAAAATTATTTTCAAAAGGAGGACATTTTGTGATTAACAAGGTAGAAATTAGCGGAGTGAATACCGCAAAATTACCTGTGCTAACGGCAGAAGAAAAAGAGGAACTGTTTAAAAAAATAAAAAATGGAGATGAAATAGCAAGGCAAACATTCATAAATGGAAACCTAAGATTAGTTTTATCAGTCATACAAAGATTTCGCGGAAGAGGAGAATCAGCAGATGATTTATTCCAAGTAGGCTGTATTGGATTAATAAAAGCTATCGATAATTTTGACATAACACAAGGCGTACAATTTTCAACTTACGCTGTACCTATGATAATACGGGGAGGTTAGAAGATATTTAAGAGACAATAATAGTATAAGAGTAAGTAGATCAACAAGAGATTTAGCTTATAAAATAATACAATTTAAAGAAAGATACAATAAAGAACATTCAAGAGAACCAACGATAGAAGAAATAGCCAAGGAATTAGATGTAAAAAAAGAAGAAATAGCTTTTAGTTTAGATGCTATACAAGATCCAGTATCTTTGCAAGAACCAGTCTATAACGATGGAACCGATAATATCTATATTATGGATCAAGTAAGTGATAAAAAAAATACAGACGAATTCTGGGCGGAAAATTTAAGTATTATGCAAGCTATGAAAAAATTAACAGATAAAGAAAAAGAAATTGTAATTCGAAGATTTTTTGATGGAAGAACACAAATGGAAGTAGCAGATGAAATTGGCATATCACAAGCACAAGTTTCAAGATTAGAAAAAAGTGCCATTAATCATATAAAAAGATTATATAATTAGTAGATTTTTTTTCCTTTCTGAATATACTATTTAGAAAGGAGTACATATATGCAAGATAAGGGAATGGATTTTAGAAAAAAAGAAGTCATTAATATAACAGATGCAAGAAGACTTCGGATATGTTCAAGATGTTTGTGCAGATTTAGAAACAGGAAAGATAACTTCCATCATTGTGCCAGGTGGTAGTAATAAAATTTTGAATTTTTTTTCTTCCCATAATGACATTGTAATCGAATGGGATAAAATAAGATGTATTGGAGAAGATTTAATTTTAGTAGAAATTTAATAGCATGATACGGAGCAAATCAATCCGCCTAACAAGTATAGTTATATAAATTGTAAAAGGATGAACTTTCTCTTTATATAAATTTGCCTATAAAAGCCTTTCCACCAATACTTATAACAATAAATGGTAACAATTTCCTGAAAAATTTTTAAAAAAATCTTTGGGAAAAGTGTTGACAAAATTCGACGAAGATGATAAGATAAAAAAGTACCACGCAAAGAGAACATAAAAAGTTACTTTTTAAGATAAAAATTTAAGTTAGTAATAAAGATCTAACCCATGAATTTTAAGCGACAAATTACTAATTTTTTTGTGTCTGAAAGTAAAAAAGAATGACAAAAAAAGTAGTAAAAAAAATATGGAAAAGTAACGTAAAAAAATACTTAAAAAATAAATAAAAAAAAATTCAAAAAAAGTATTGACAAAAAAAAATAAGCGTAGTATAATGCAAGACGTCCCTTATGAAAAAGGGATCAAAAAAGTACATTGAAAAGTAAACAATAAATCCTTTAGAGAAAAAACCAAAACGGTAAAATTGTATACCTAAATACAAGTACCAAAAATAAAATTTTTAAAAAAGGAAGCAAAAAGCTTTTATTTAAAAAGTCAAAGATTAAATATCTTAAAAATTGATTATATTGAAAAGATGAAGAAATTCATCCAAAGATATAAAACCAAAAACAAGAGAGTTTGATCCTGGCTCAGGATAAACGCTGGCGGCGCACATAAGACATGCAAGTCGAACGGACTTAACCTATTCTTAACGATTAGGAGCGGTTAGTGGCGGACTGGTGAGTAATGTATAAGTAACCTGCCTGTTAGAGGGGAACAACAGTCGGAAACGACTGCTAATACCGCATATGCCATAGGAACTGCATGGTTCCAGTGGGAAAGGAGCAATCCGCTGATAGATGGACTTATATCTGATTAGCTAGTTGGTGTGGTAA
>CALXRJ010000019.1 GCA_944390615.1 uncultured Clostridia bacterium
TTGTAAAAAAATCAATTGATGCAAGAGATAAAAGCTAAATTTTTTATTGTTATGAGGTAGATGTTGAGGTAGAAAATGAAGAAAAGATTTTAAAAAAAAGTAAATCGAAAGATATTTTAAAAACACCAAAAGAAGAATATGCTTTTTCCATAACAGGAACGAAAAAAATGAAACATAGACCAGTGATTATTGGTTCTGGTCCAGCTGGCTTATTTTCTGCATATATGCTTGCCAAATACGGATACAAACCGTTAATTTTAGAAAGAGGAGAAAAGATTGAAAATCGAGTAAAAACAGTAGAAAAGTTCTGGAAAGAGGGAACTCTTAATCCAGAATCTAATGTACAGTTTGGAGAAGGAGGTGCTGGAACTTTTTCAGATGGCAAACTAAATACCTCTGTGAAAGATAAAGAATTTCGAAACAAAAAAGTTTTAGAAATCTTTGTAGAAGCAGGAGCACCAAAAGAAATTTTGTATCTTAATAAACCTCATATCGGAACAGATTTACTAAGAACTGTAATTCAAAATTTGAGAAATAAAATTATCGAAATGGGGGGAGAAATAAGATATCAAGCCTGTTTAACTGATATAGAAATTAAAAATTCTACCATTCAATCCATTACAATAAATGGCAAAGAAAAAATGGAAGTTGATGTAGTTATTTTAGCAATAGGACATAGTGCAAGAGACACTTTTCAAATGCTATACAAAAAGCAAATTCCAATGGAACCAAAACCTTTTGCAGTAGGCGTGAGAGTTCAACATACACAAGAGATGATAAATTTTGCCCAATATGGAATTTTTAAAGAAAAGCTGCCACCAGCATCTTATAAGCTAACCTTTCATGCCAAAGGCGGAAGAGGAGTTTATTCATTTTGTATGTGCCCAGGAGGTTATGTAGTAAATAGTTCTTCTGAAAAAGAACATTTGGTGATTAATGGAATGAGCAATTTTAAAAGAGACACGCAAAATGCCAATTCTGCAATTGTTGTAATCGTAAAACCAGAAGATTTTCAAAATAGATTATTTGGAGGGCTAGAATTTCAACAAGAATTAGAGAAAAAGGCTTATGCTTTAGGACATGGAAAAATTCCCGTTCAGCTTTTAGGTGATTTTATGCAAAACCAAAAATCAAGCGAATTTGGGGAAGTTCAACCGATCTTTAAAGGAGATTATGAATTAACTAATTTACAAGAAATTTTACCTAATTTTGTTGTACAGGCATTACAAGAAGCTTTTCCCAATTTTGATAAAAAAATAAAAGGATTTGCTAAAAAGGATTCGATTTTAGCAGGCGTAGAGACCAGAACATCTTCTCCTATAAGAATAGTAAGACAAGAAAATGGAGAAAGTAAAATAAAAGGTTTATATCCAGCTGGAGAAGGAGCTGGATATGCACGGAGGCATTATGTCTGCTGCTATGGATGGAATAAAAACAGCAGAAAATATTGCTAAGATATTTTTGGGACGTGGAGCAAGATAGAAAAATTGCTGCATATACTAAGTATTTATCTGCATATATAAATAAAAAATATATGCACAAAACTGTTGACTATCTGCATATAAAATGATAAAATATATGCAGATAATATAAGAATATGCATAAAAAATTAAAAAAATATGCGGAAAGAAGGCTTATAATGAAAAGATTTGATTATTCATTTTTAGATAATGGATTATTGCCAGCTAATTTAATAAATATCACAAGTACAATTTATTCATTAAAAACAGGAGCAAAAATTAGAAAAGATGAATATGAAAGAATATTTACTGAATTAGAGAAAATTGCGATAATTCAGTCTGTAAAAAGTTCAAACGCTATAGAAGGTATAGTAACAAGCGATGAACGTATTGACGAAATAGTAAATCAAAATAGTAAACCATTGAACCATAATGAAAATGAAATTGCAGGATATAGAGATGCATTAAATCAAATACATTTGCATTATGAGGATATAGAATTTAGTGAAAATACTATATTAAGATTACATGAAATAATGATGAGTTATACAGGTAGCGAAGATGCAGGTCAATATAAAACGAATCAAAACTATATTGTTGAAGAAGATAAGCAAGGAAATAGAAAAATGAGATTTAAGCCTTTAGATGCTAAAGAAACGCCAGATGCAATGAGACAATTGGTGTTGGCTTATCAAGATGCTTGTAATAACTCTAATATTAATCAATTATTATTAATACCATGTGTTATTCTTGATTTCTTATGTATACGCCCATTTAGAGATGGAAATGGAAGAATGTCCAGATTATTAACCTTGTTATTATTATATAAAAATGGTTTTGATGTAGGAAGATATGTTTCGTTTGAAGAACAAATAAATAATAGTAAAGGAAATTATTATGAGGCATTAAAATTATCTTCTAATAATTGGTTAGAAAATGAACATAGTTATATTCCTTTTATAGAAAATTTTTTATCTACTTTATATATGTGTTATAAAGAACTAGATAAAAGGTTTAGCGTTGTAAATAGTAATAAAATTACAAAAAAAGCAAGAATAGAAGCTACCATATTAAATAATTTAACACCTATATCAAAAGCTGAAATATGCAAAATATTGCCTGATGTAAGTACTACAACTGTAGAAGCTGTTTTGGGTTCGATGGTTAAGGATGGTTCGATCATTATAATTGGAAGTGGAAGAAATACCAAGTATTTAAGAAACGAGAAAGGTCAATAAGTTCTTAAAAAGTGTCGATGGAGGAATCAAAAAGTACACAATTAAATAGTAAAAAATAAATAAAATATATTTTAAAAGGATAGTATAAAATATTATAGGAAGCTTTCCATAAAACTTTACACTATCCCTTATGGGCACTTTATTAAAAAGTTGTAAAATATAAAAAAATATGATATAATGTTAACATAAATAAAATTCAGGAGGAAAAAAGTATGAGAATACGTAATATCGAAATGCGGGATTGGAACGAATTGTTAGGAGCTGGATGTTACCAGTTCGCAGTAGGCATGTTTGACCACAGACCTCTTCTAATAGGAGACTATATTGGAGAAAGGCGGACTTGGAGACACACCAATCAACAGATTTTAAATACCCTAAAAAAAGAGCTGGAATACCTAGGTTTTTCCGTTCGCGACAGCCAGGTGGAGGAAATTCCACGGGAAAATGAAAGAAAAATATTTCTCGAAAGAGAAATCCAAACAGGATATTACCATTTCCTGTGGTGGAATCCGGAAACGGCCACTTGGTGGGGCAAGGAAGCCGACAGACGGCCAAAAGAAGAAGGCCGGAAACCCGTAGCAGACAACAACCATCTTGTAGAAGGGTGGTGCTTCATACTTAGCTAAGAAAAAGAAACCCGGTTTAGAACAAATGGACTAAGCCGGGTTTCTTTTTTTAATTATTTTTCAAAAGTAAAGAAAGATCTTTTAATAATTTAAGAGCAGCTATCAATTCTTCCTCACTATATTTTTCTAAATAAGATTTTGTTTCACTAAAAACCTGATCATCAAGTCCATATAGAATATAATCAGAGGAATGACCACTTAAATCCCTAAGTAGTTTAATACTTCTGTAAACTAAATTACCTCTTCCTTCTTCCACTAAACCTAAAAATTGACTAGAGACACCGATTTTCTTAGCAAGGTCAGTTTTATTAAGTCTAAGTTCATTCTCTCGAATTGATTTTATTCTTTTTCCTCTTGCTATTTGTTCTTGTTTTTCTAAAGCTGCATCAAAATTTTTATTCATCAAAATCACCTCACTTAACAATATTTTACAAAATAAAACACACAAATTTATAGGAAAACATTATGTGTACATATGGTATTTTCTGGGATTTTATGATATATTGTAAAATAATGTCGAAAAAAATCGAAGAAGGGAGAATGAATTATGGAACCTAAACCGATGAAAATTTTAATTATTGAAGATGACATGGATGACTGCAATGCCTTTAAAAACTGTGCAAAAGATAGGAATGACATAGAAATTGTAGCCATAACAGATTCAGATATGGAAGGATTAAAATATGTAAAAAGTAAGCAACCAGAAGGAATAGTATTAGATTTAGAACTGAATAACAGTTTTTCTGGCAGTGCTGATTCACTAGAATTTTTATCCAATTTAAAGAAATTGAATTTAAATTATGAGCCGATCGTAATTGTTACAACTCATGTAAACTCAAAAAGAACTTATGATTTACTACATAGAAATGGAGCTGATTTAATACTTTATAAAGATCATCCCAAATATTCAAGTGAACATGTATTAAACAATTTTATCAATTTGAGAAAAATAAACACCAATCAGAGAACAGCAACAATAGAAGAGGTAATAGAAAGTAAAGATGAAAAGATATCAGATTTGATTAATCATGAATTAGATTTAATTGGTGTTACGACAAAATTAAAAGGAAGAGATTATGTACATGATGCAATTTTGTATTTAATCTTAAATGATAAGAAAAACACAAATGTAATACAACAGTTAACCAAAAAGTATAAAAAGTCTGGTACGACAATAACAAACGGTATACAAAATGCTATTATCCATGCTTGGAGAGTAACTCCAATAGAGGATTTAGAAGTTTATTATACTGCCAGAATAAATTATGAAACAGAAATTCCAACTCCTATGGAATTTATATATTATTATGTTAATAAAATAAAAAAGATGGTATAGGTTTATTTACAAAATAATTTGTAGATAAACCAAAAAATAGAACGTCCAACCGAATGGACGTTCTATTTTTTACCATTTTTTTTCATTTTTTGCCACCTTTTTTCATCGCGAGATACCGATAAATTTTACGGTTGCGATGATATTTTTAGTATAGCAGAGAAATGCGAAAGCTTTCAAAAGCTTGAAGGAAAGGTGGTGGGATGTATGAGCTGGGAAGATTTTATAGCTTGGTTAGCATATTGGATGAGATAGTATAGATAAAAATAAGCATATAAAACTATTTTTATATTGCTTATTTTTTTTATTTATAATATAATTATACCGAAAAGGAGATTTTTAATTAATATGAGTTCAGAAAATACAGATTTAAAAATATATATGTTT
>CALXRJ010000020.1 GCA_944390615.1 uncultured Clostridia bacterium
CTAAAAACTTCTATGATTTTAAAGTAGAGGATTTTGAAATTCAAAATTATGATTATAATAAAGATATCAAATTAGGTAAAATACCAGTAGCCATTTAGAGAGATAGAAAAAACAATTTAGTAAAGGTTAGGCAATTTATGAGAAAAAGACCTTTCAAAATAAAAAAGGAGCAAGAAAAATGTTAAGTATAATCGTAGCAAAGTCCAGAAATAATGCCATAGGAAAAGACAATAAATTACTTTGGAAAATACCAGATGACCTAAAAAGATTTAAAACTTTAACAACCGGTCATGTCATTATCATGGGAAGAAAAACATTCGAATCATTAGGAAGAGTTTTACCAAATCGACTTCATATTGTTTTAACCAGAGATGAAAATTACAAAGTAGAGAATGAAAATGTAAAAATTGTAAATCATATATCTGAAATTGATCCTTTCATCAAAGATAACAATGAGAATTTTATTATAGGAGGAGCTCAAATTTATGCCACTTTCCTATCAAAATGTCAAAAATTATATATCACACAAATCGATAAAGATTTTATAGGAGATAGTTATTTTCCAAAAATAAAGGAAGAAGAATGGAATCTAATTGAACAAACCAAAGGTCCGAAAGATGACAATGATTTTGAATATGAATATTTAACTTATGAAAGAAAAAAGGTATAAAAAAATAAAATAAGAATATATATAATACTAAATAAAAAGATTTAAGCAAAATAACTTTTTCAAAAGTGTAAAACCATAATCCAAATGGTTAGAAGGAGAAGAGAAAATGGAATTAATAGAAAACAAATCCCCCATATTTAGTATTATAAAAGGAACTTTGATAGCCTTTTTATTTACAGTAGTTACACTTACCATATTTTCTTTATTACTAGTATATACTGACTTATCAGAAGCAACCATACAACCAGTTATTATTACCGTAACAGGAATTAGCATATTAATTGGAAGCTCTATTGGAACAAAAAAATTAAAGAAAAATGGACTTATGAATGGTGCCATGATTGGAATTTTGTATATTTTAATTATTTATATTCTGTCAAGTGTGTTAAAATCAAATTTTACCCTTAATCTAATGTCACTTATTATGATAGGTGTTGGGTTAATAGGAGGAATAGTGGGGCGGTATTATAGGAGTTAACACAAAATAGCAGGAGATATATAAATGAAAAGCTTATCGTAAAGATAGGCTTTTTTCGCAAAAAGAAACAATACTTTTATGAAAAAACATTGACATTTTAAAAACTATGTAATATAGTATTAAAAACTAGATTAAAGGAGATAATTTATGAAGAGAATAAAATTAGAAGATAGAAAATTACCAACCTATACAAAGGGAGAAGAAATATTTAATATGACATCTCATATTGTAGGAGCGGCTCTTGGCATAGTGGCACTAGTTTTATGTATTATATTTGCAGCTATTCATAACAATCCATATGGAGTTGTGGCTAGTTCCATTTTTGGGTTAACCATGATTTTATTATATACCATGTCAAGTATTTATCATGGATTAAAGCCAAATTCAAAAGCTAAAAAAGTGTTTCAAGTATTAGACCATTGCTCTATATTTTTATTAATTGCAGGTTCTTACACGCCATTTGCCCTTTGTACTTTAAGAGAAATCGATACTGCCACCGGTTGGTGGATTTTTGGAATTATTTGGGGAATGGCAATTTTAGGAATTGTACTAAATTCAATTGATTTAAAACAATTTAAAGTATTTTCCATGATATGTTATTTAGCCATGGGGTGGTGCATTATTTTTAAAATCAATTGGATAATCGATAGCCTTGGATGGTCTGGATTTACACTTTTACTAGCAGGAGGAATTATTTATACGATAGGAGCTGTACTTTATGGAGTAGGCAAAAAGAAAAAATATATGCATTCCGTATTTCATTTATGCATATTTGCAGGTAGTTTATTGCATTTCCTTTGTATTCTTTTATATGTAGTTTGAAAAATTGGGGGGAAGAAAGATAGATTTTGGGACGGAGGAAAAAATATCATTTTCAAAAATAATATTTTTTTCCTCCGTCCCAAAATCTATCAAACTTGTTGCTTCACAAAATCATAATCTGTACTATCCTCTATAATCAAGTTCCCATCATAAACAGTAGAACTCTCTGTTGACAAAGGAATAGTCAAAGTCATAGGGCAAGTATAAACTTCATCTAAGTTATTTACAATAGTAATCAAAAAACTAAGCTTACAAGCAATAGAATTTAAAGTAATATTACAGTTTTTTAACAGACTTCCATCATAAGAAATATTAGATATATTATCAGTCAAGGTATAATCTGTTTTTAAATTAGAATTCACATAGCATAAAGTAATAGGATTCGCACAATTATTGTATAAAATTGGTTGGCTATAATCGATTTCGTCTTCTGAAGATATTTCAAAAGATAAAGTATTTTCAATCTTATTATTTTCCTCATAACTATTTTTCGTAAAATCATTGATATTTTTTAAATAAAGGCTTGGTGTACCAACAGAAGGGGTTAAACTAAAGTTAATATGAGACAATTTAACACTTTTTAACGTATTTTCTGCTGTAAAATTTTCATCCTCTACCTGATTATTTAGGAAAATAGCAATATCAGTATATTGATATAAATCCATTATAGTAAAAGATGAATTCGAATTAATTTCTGTATTACAATTAGCACTACTAAAATATACAATTTTATTAACAGAAAAAGGGGAAGAAGCATCAAAATGATATACATTTTCCATAGCTTTAGCAGATGAAACTCGTTTTTCAAGGATATGGATAGATAAAATACTTAAAAACACAAGTAAAATAAATAACACAATAAGTAAAATATAAAAAATAATTTTTTTCTTACGCATGAAATTCCTCCTAATCTTTAGTATTATTATATTAAATAATAGTATAAATTATTAATAAAGTCAAGAAAGTTATAGCAATTCCCTTGCATTAAACTAAAAAAGCATA
>CALXRJ010000021.1 GCA_944390615.1 uncultured Clostridia bacterium
TTTTACTTTTATACTATTATTTTCTAACCACTACTACTGATTACATTCATAGCTAGAACATTCTGATTCATCTGGCTGAGCTGAATTTACATTTTGTTTTGGTGTTACGATAATCGCATCCAGTTGGCATAATTGTTTTTGTGTATCATTATATTTACAACTTCCTACAGTACAGTTTATTTTTTAATTTATTGACATTTTGAAAACACCTCCCATTTTTTTGCAATTTCTTGCTCTTTTTAGTATAACTATTTTTTTATTTTCTATGCAAAAAACAGTATATGGATTTTATTTCTAATCCCTATACTGTTTTTCTACCTTTTTATTCTTCTACCTTCTCAAACATGGTTTTATCAACACCACACATTGGGCAAACCCAATCTTCTGGTAAATCTTCAAATGGAACTCCATCATTTTCTTCTGGGTCATATACATAACCACATACGATACATCTATACTTCATTTATTTCACCTCCTATTTTTACAAACTCATATTAATCCCTCTTGCTACAATACTTGACATATTTTCAATTAGTTCGTCAATTTCTTTTGGGGTTACAATCATATTGTAATCATTTGGGTTTAATGCTTCTTTTATTTCTTCGTAGTTATCCTGTTCTTTTAGCCTATTTAGGTAGTCATTAGATTTGGCTTCTTGTTGCAATTTATCGATAAATAGATCTAAGCAATCATTCACTAAAACCGCACTTTCTACAACTGTTGGTATACCAATCGCTACCACTGGAATTCCTAATGTTTTTTCTGATAATTCTTTTCTGGTATTTCCCACTCCTGCTCCTGGTACAATTCCTGTGTCTGATATTTGTATGGTACTACTAATTCTTTCTATACTTCTGGATGCTAGTGCATCAATTACAATCAGAAGTTTTGGTTGTATTTTTTGAACAATCCCTTCTAAAATTTCTAGTGTTTCTATTCCTGTTGTGCCTAAAACACCTGGTGATATAGCACTAACAGGTCTTGCATTTTCATCTATATATTGTGGTAAATATTTTATAATATGTCTTGTTACATCAATATCATTAATTACTTTGGGTCCTAATGAATCTGGTGTAACATATAAGTTTCCCAGTCCTACCACTAAAATATCATCTTTAAAAGCGATATGTTTATTAATTACTTCTTTTAATTCTTCAGCTAAAATTTCAGCTGATTTTTGAATTTCATCTTCTTCGGCAATTTTTAGTTTTTGGATGTCGATGGTTATATAGGTTCCCATTGGTTTTCCGATTGCTTGCTCACCATTTTCATTGGTAATTTTTACTTTGGATACTTTTAAGTTTTCATTAATTTCTTTGCTTTCTGTTTCAATGCCATCTATTTCTTCTAGTTTGTTATTTTTTTGGAAAATATCTCTTCTTTCTAACGCTAAGTCTGTTCTAAAATTATACATAAAAATTCCTCCTTAAGATTTATTATTTCTTTCATTTGAAATTTTTATGCAATCTTTCTGGATGAGTTAAAAAATGCCAACTATATTACCATTTTCATCCAAATCAATACTTTCTGCTGCTGGAACTTTTGGCAACCCTGGCATTGTCATGATTTTTCCACTATAGACAACAATAAATCCTGCACCATTTTTTAAAGCCACATCTCTTACTGTTATGTTAAATGGTTCTTTGCATGTAAGATTTTTGTCATCATCTGATAAGGAATATTGTGTTTTGGCAATGCAGATGGGTAAATTTGATTTTCCTAATTTTTCAATTTGTTTGATATTTTCTAATGCTACTTCTGTGTATTTTACTTCTTTTGCTCCATAAATTTTGGTAGCGACTTTTTCTATTTTTTCTTTTATGGTATCTTCCTCTTTATATATGTAGTTTAATTGTGTTTCTTGGCTTGCTAGTTTGACTATTTTTTTAGCAATGTCAATTGCTCCTTCTCCTCCTTTTGCCCAACCTTCTACCACACTCATTTCTATATTTTGCTTGGATAGATTTTTTTGAACAAATTCGATTTCTTCGTCTGTATCTGTATTAAATTTGTTTAATGCGACAATTACATTTAGTCCAAATTCGTCTTTTAGATTATGGATGTGTTTATATAAGTTTTCCATTCCTGCCTCTAATGCTTTATCATCTTTTTTTAGAATATTTTCTTTTAGGGCTCCACCGTGATATTTTAGGGCTTTTATGGTTGCAACAATTACAACAACATTTGGTTTATTTTCTAGTTTTCTACATTTTATATCTAAGAATTTTTCTGCTCCTAAGTCTGAGCCAAAACCTGCTTCTGTAATGACATAATTTCCCAATTTTAATGCTAAGTAAGTTGCTCTTATAGAATTACAGCCATGGGCAATATTGGCAAATGGTCCTCCATGGATAATACATGGGGTATGTTCTAAAGATTGTACTAAATTTGGGTTAATAGCATCTTTTAATAATACTGCCATTGCTCCTTGTGCTTTTAGATCTTTGGCATAGATTGGTTTGTCTTCTTCATTATACCCTATGATGATATTGCCAAGCTTGGTTCTTAAGTCTTTGATATCTTTGGATAGACATAGGATTGCCATAATTTCTGAGGCAACTGTTATGTCAAAACCATCTTCTCTTGGGACAATTTTGGCTTCTCCAGATAATCCTGTTTGTACTTTTCTGAGTTGTCTATCATTTAAATCTACACATCTTTTCCAGGTGACTTTTTTTATTTTTAATTCATTGCCAAAATATATGTGGTTATCGATAATAGCGGATAATAAATTATTGGCTGTTGTGATGGCATGAATGTCTCCTGTAAAATGAAGATTGATGTCTTCCATTGGTGCAATTTGAACTTTTCCTCCTCCTGTTGCTCCTCCCTTGATACCAAATACAGGTCCAAGTGATGGTTCTCTTAAGGCTAAAATAGCTTTTTGATTAATTTTATTTAATCCATCTGCTATAGCTATAGAAACTGTTGTTTTTCCTTCTCCTAAAGGGGTTGGGTTCATAGCAGTAACTAATATTAATTTTCCATTTTCTTTGTCTTTTAACCTGTCATAAGCTTTTTCATTTATCTTTGCTTTGTATTTTCCATATGGTTCGATTTCTGTATCTAATAATCCACATTTTCTCCCTATGTTGTTGATTTCTTCTAGCTTTGTGTTTCTTGCTATTTCGATATCTGTCATATTATCCTCCTTTATTTTTTATTTTCCAGACTTATCGTAACACAAAATAGATTTTTCTGCAATTGTTTTTGATAAACTAAAGAAAAAAAGTAAATTTTATCCTTGTAGGTTAGCCTATTGGTATAAAATTCACTTTTTTCTATGATTTATTTTTTATGCTTGAATATCTGTACTGGTTCCAGTCGTACCATTTACTATGACTTCATTTATGGTACCATTGGATGTATTGGTACCAGAGTTAATGTTTGAATTTGTGTTAGTATTGGTTCCTGTATTAGTATTAGTATTCGTATTTGTATTTGTTTGATCGTTATCTGGTTTTTGATTGTTATCTTCATTCGAATTGTCAGGATTGTTTTGATTGTCTCCATTTGGCACATTTTCTTCTTGCTTATTTTCTTCCTCTTGCTGATTGTTTTCAACTTCTTGGCTTGGTGTTTCTGGCGTGGTAGATGCTGGCTCTACATAGGTATGCCACGGATTGTTGGATAATGGATCTGTTGGATCCCAGTTTCTACAAGCGACATTAGAAGATATTTTTTTAGCAGTTGGTTTTCCTAGTGGACCTGGATTTGAGGAACCATAAAATTCTACATAGGTTCCGCTTGGACAGTTACTGTATATCCATAAAGCATCTGCAACTGTTAGTCTTATGCAGCCTGCTGATGCTGCTGTTCCTAGTTTGTCATAGGCTGTATATTTTAATGTATCTGGTGAATTGGTTACATAGGGTACAGAATGGAATAAAATATGACCTGTTATTCTGGAACAGTATTGCCCGTAAACTCCTCCATTTAGCTGATGCCATCTATATTTATCACTCATTTTGTAAACACCTGACCTTGGCGTGGCTGTTCCTGTTGAACATACCATGGCTTTTACAGGTTTTGTGTATTTTCCTTCACTATCTTTGGTATAGATGGTTACTACATTGGCTGTATAATTTACTTTTATATAATAGGTTGCTGTATTATTTTCTTCTGCATTTTCTTCTTCTGTCATATCTACTTCTGTATCTTCTACATTTTCTTCATCCCAACTCGTGTCTTCTGGTTCTTCTATTATGGGTTCTTCTGGCGTTTCGTTGATGACAGATGTCATCTCGGAAAATGTTTCTTGTGTTGGGTAATTTTTTAAATTTTTTGTTTTTACAATTGATATAACAAATACTATAAATGCTATTATGATTGCAATTAAAAGAAGTATTTGCGTTTTTTGGTATTTATTTAGGTTCATCATTTTTCTTCTTCCCTTTTATTTCCTTTTTCTTATTCATATCTTTATTCTACCATTGTTTTATTTTGTCGTCAATATCTTTTTGCGATTTTATAACCGGTTTCATACAAATAGTCTATCTTACTTGTCTCTAATAATCCTACCTTTTTGGTTGGTATAGTAATTAATTCATCAATTCCTTTTAATTCATAATCAGAAAGTTCGTGTTCCATTAAACCAATCGATCTCTCTAAAATTTCAATCATGTTCTTACAGCAATCTGTGACATCTTCACTTGATTCAAAATTTATGCCTAATATTTTTTCTGCTCCGATTTCTTTTAATTCTTTCCATGCTACATTTTCTCTTACACCACCATCAATTAATTGCATTTTTTCATAGAAACAAGGGGAAAATACCCCAGGAAAACTACAACTACTTCTAATAGCCACATCTATTGGTACATCTGTTATATATTTTACTTTATCTGATATATTTCCTCTTATTTGCTTAGAGGAAAATACAATGAGTTCTCCACTTCTTAAATTTACTGCTGGTATAATTACTGGCATTTTTAATTCATGCAAATAGGTAATTTTGTTTTCTTGACTTATTTCTTTCATTGCCTTGGTTAAAAAACTTCCACTATTTAAACCATCTACTACTATTTTTCCTGTTGTGATTAAACCGATTATAATTTTAAAGATATTTTTAATGTCTATGTATCTTACCTTTTTCATATATTTTTTTTAAATTTGGTACATTTCATCACTTGAGTATCCTAAAGCATATAAAATAGCAATAATACTTCCTGATGATGTTCCTGCTACCATATCAAATTTTAAATTTTTTTCTTCTAGGGCCTTTAAGGCTCCTATGTGTGCAAATGCTTTGATTCCTCCACCAGAAAAACATAAACCTCTTTTGAGCATAATGACCCCCTTCCCTTTTTCTCAAAAAAAACGAATTCCTAATATTATATTAGCAATCCGCTTTTTTTGTGTATTTTATAAATAACTTTTTAATGCTTCTACACTATCTTCTTGCATTTTTACAAAATCATCTAAAAGTGTATGAATTTCTTTGTTGATATTTGGATTTTGGTTGAGTAATCTTCTTCCTTCTATAATACCCATATTGGTTCCATTTAGCAATAGTTCTGATAAATTGGAATTGCTTTTATCATTCATTGCTTTCATTTGTATACCCCACCAAGTCATTACTTTATCCATAGCACTTGTTTCATGTGGTTCTTTTTCATACGTATAATTTTCGTATAGGTTATTTGCTCTTCTTGAAATATCTTTATATTTGTTATATTCTATTTCTAATGTATGTTTAAAATTTTCATCTCCTACTTTTTTCGTTATAAATTCTATGGCATCCATTCCCATTGTTGCTCCCTTATTGACTTCATCTAAGACATTTAAATCATTACTTTCCATAAAAAAATTCCTCCTAAAATCTATATTTACTATCTATTGTTTACAATAAAAAGAAAAAAATTCAAAAATTTCCAAAAAACTATTGACAACTTCTCAAAAAGATAGTATACTAAGCAATGTTGAAAGAAATGGTCGTTTAGCTCAGCTGG
>CALXRJ010000022.1 GCA_944390615.1 uncultured Clostridia bacterium
TTTCTTGGTTGGTTATATTTTGGTAGATTTCGTGGAAGGTATTACCTTTTGGGTTTTTACATAAAATGACTTCATCTTCTTGTCTCGTTTTTAGTTTAATGGCAAAATCATCTTTAGCGTTATAGTATAATATGGTTACTTGTTCTCTTAACTCATCACTTTCACTATCTGGCTGAATACCAAAATATTCTACATTTTCATAATTTCCAAAGGTTCCGTTTTCGAATTCTTCAAAAGCTTTTTCAAATTGGAATTCTTTTTTTAGCATAACATATAAAAAATAGTCTTTGGGGTCACTCGGTCTCCAGTCAAAATCATCTAAAATATCACTTGTTTCATGAAATTTGTCTTGAATCGCTTTTTCAATTTCTTCTTTTAAACTAATAGACGGAGTTCCTATTTTTTTATAATAATAAGCTTCTGACAAATCATTGGTTGTAAAGGTTTCTTGATTTAAATTTTCTACGACTTGTAATTGAGGGTTAAATACAATATCTTGCTTAGCCAAGTCATTTTTCAAATCATTCCATATAAGCTGAAAAGTACCACACCATATTGTATTTCCTTCAATCTCATCTTCCAGTGTTAGTGCTGTTGTGATCCCTTCTGTGCTAGTTAGAGGTCTTGAAGTTCCTCCAATTGCCTTATTATTTACTTTTGCATAAATTCCGATTCCTGCTGCAATCATTAAAATAATAATAATTAAAATTATCCCTAGTTTTTTCATACCGATCACCTTTCCCCTTCTATTATTTAGACGTTTTTTTCTTGGCTTTTGGTTGGTTTTTTATAAAGAAAATAGAAAAAATAATTGCCAAAATTAAAAATACGGCTGAAATACTTATCATTCCGGCTCCCCAATAATTGGTAGGAGTGGCCAAAACTTCTTCTACCGTGATTGCTTCTTGTTCGCTCTCATTTTCTTCTATATCTTGAATACTATTATTCATTTGACTATTTCTATCTTCTTCTATTATTTGAGTTTCTTCCTCTTGGATACCTTGCTCGATTGTGTCTGCTTTTGGCTCTTCTGCTATTTCTTCTTGTTCCGTTTCTGCTGAGTTTAAGTCTTCAAAAAGAGTATTTTGAGTAGTATTTTCATCTTGCATTATAATTTCTTCGTTACGCATCCTGTCTTTGTTAAGTAAAGTTTTTGCGCCAATAACAAAGGTTAAAACAAACAATCCTAAATTACTCAAAGCTATTTTTAAACTATGTACAGCTTTATAATATCTCCACTTCACGGTTCCAGTTGGCTCATTTAGCATTTGCCCAATTTCTGCAAAAGATAGTTTCGCAAGTATTTTTAAAGAAACAATTTCTTGTTCTTTGGGTTGTAGTCGGCTAATAAGTCGATAGTAAACATCTTTATCTATCATTTCGTTTATCTCGTTATTTACATCTTCTATTTCATAAATAGACTCTATACCTAGGTCATTCTTTTTCTTTCTTAAAAAAGATATGGTTTCATTTTTGGTCAAAGAATACAACCAACAAGCTTCTTTGTGTGTAGGTAATTTTTCTTTGTCCATAGTATATAATTTGGTAAAAACGATTTGCGTCACATCTTCTGAATCGGTTTTATTTTTTAAAATACTAAAAGTGATTCCATAAACTAGTTGATAATATTTTGCATAAAATGTTTCAAAAGCCTTTGTATCATGCTTTTTTAATCCATCAAATATGGTTTTTAATTCTTGCTTATCGATTTTCGTCATATTTTTTCCCCTAATTTTATATGTATTTATTTTATCACTTTTATGGATTGTTCGTCAATTTTTTCTCTTCTATTATTTAGACGTTTTTTTCTTGATTTTGGGTTGGTATTTTATATAAAAAATGAAAAAAATCATTTTAAAAGCAAGTAGTTAAAGTCATAAGAACTTAACTACTTGCTTTTGTTTATTTTCCTATTCTACAACAATTAATTCATAATCTTTTGTTCCAAAACCTAATGCAGCTGCTGCATCAATGGTATGCGTACCATGTCTTGAATTTACTCTTTCTAAGAAATGTTCTTTTCCTTCATCATTTGATTGTTTTACTAAGTCGATACAAGCTTGGTCGATAGCAACAGGGTCTAAAGATGCAAGTATTCCAATATCTTTCATACATGGGTCTTCTGCTACGGCACAGCAGTCACAGTCTACACTCATGTTACACATCATATTGATAAATGCAATATTTCCTTTAAAGTAGTCAACAACAGAAGATGCCGCATCTGCCATGGATTCTAAGAATAAATCTTGTTCTGGTAAATGATCCCATACGACAGTTTGGTCTGTTGTTTTTCCTGCTGAGTGAATCCATGATTTTCCTTTTGAAGAAGCACAACCAATGGATAGTTGTTTTAAGGCTCCACCAAAACCACCCATTGGGTGTCCTTTAAAATGAGATAATACAAGCATGGAGTCATAGTTTGCAATATTTTTTCCTAAATAATTTTGCTTAATTACTTTTCCATTTGGTATTTCAATTTCTAAATCTGGGCCTTCTGCATCCATAAGATCAACAGTAAAGTATTTATTCCAACCATGATTTTCAATTAATTTTTTATGTTTTTCAGTACTGTTTCTTTCTCCCTCATAAGCAGTATTGCATTCTACTATGGTTCCTTTTACATGCTCAACAATTGGTTTTACAAATTCTGGTCTTAAATAGTTTTGGTTTCCTTGTTCGCCAGAATGTAGTTTTACGGCAATTTTTCCTGGTAATTTTTTGCCTAATGTTTCATACATTTTAATTACATTTTCTGGAGTGACCTCTTTGCAAAAATAAACTTTGGATTTTTCCATTTTAATTTCTTCCTTTCCTTTTATTAGTTTAGTTATAGTCTTTACCATAACTCATAAAATATTCTTATTGTAATTTACTATATTCTTCGTCAGATACAGGCTCTAGCCATTCATTTGACGTATTTTCTCCCGGCACTTCTACTGCTATGTGGCTAAACCATGAATTGGTTTTTGCTCCATGCCAATGTTTTACATTTGCTGGAATTACGACAATATCTCCTTCTTTTAGACTTTGGGCTTCTTTTCCTTCTTCTTGATACCAGCCTTCCCCTTCTACACAAATTAATACTTGACCTCCACCTGATGTTGCTTTATGTGTATGCCAGTTATTTCTACAACCTGGTTCAAAAGTCACATTGGCAAATCCTATTCCTGAATCTGTTTTGGCTAGTGGTTTTAAATAAGAATTTCCGATAAAATACTTACTAAATGCTGTATTTGGTTCTCCCATGCCAAACATTCCACCATGTGTTTTTGGGGCATCTTCTTCTGCATAGACTTCTTTTGCCATATTAAATACTGCCCAAGCATTTGGCCATCCAGCATAAAAAGCTGCATGTGTTATAATTTCTGCCATTTCTTCTTTGGTAATTCCATTGTTTTTGGCGTTGATTAAATGGTGTTTTAAAGATGAATCAAATAGCCCTTTTCCCATAAATACACATATGGTGACAAGTGAACGATCTCTTAATGATAGTTTGTCTTCTCTTGACCATACTTCTCCAAATAAGACGTCATCATTTAACTCTGCAAATTTAGGAGCAAATTCTCCTAAAGAATCTCTACCTGCTGTTTGTTTTATCATAATTTACCACACTCCTTTTCTAGTAAAATATGTTATCACTTTGAAAAATATTTGTCAAATTTCATCCTGTTTTTATGGCTTCAAATTGTTTAGCACAAAATCTACTAAATCTTTTGCTGCAGTTTGATTGATGATTTTAGACTGATTTTCTACCATTCTTTTTTGCCTATTTTTATCTTTTAATAGTTCCATTGTATTTACTTTTACTTCTTCTATATTATTCGATACTAAACTAAGGCCATTTTTTTCAAAAAACGCTGCATTATAATTTTCAACACCAGGTATTGGCATTAAATGAATCATTGGCTTTCGCATTACGCCAACTTCTGTGCTTGTAAGCCCTCCAGGTTTAGTTAAAACAATGGTACTAGCTGCCATGTATTCATTGATATTATTTACATATCCTCTAACGATAAGATTTGGATTATTGATTTTATTTAACTCAGCATATAATGCTTTATTATTTCCACAAATAGCAACAACATATACATTGGGCAGATATGCTAATAAAGATTTAACCATTATTTTCATTTTTCCAAATCCCATACTCCCAGATGTGATTAAAACTGTTTCTTTATCAGTTGGTAGATTAAGATTATTTTTTATTTTGTAAAATGTGCTAGAAACAGGTATGCCAAAATCTAGCAATATTTCTTTTTTAAAGCCTTTTTTCACAAAATCTTCTTTTAACGTACTATGTGGTATCACAAAATAATCTGGTTTGGTTTCTTCCCAAAATGGAATAACATGGTAATCTGTTGCTACATTAATGAGTTTTATATCTTTTCCCTCTTTTTTTAATGTGGTTACTGCCATGGCGGGAAATAAATGAGAAGCAATAATTAAATCATAATGATTTTTTCTTATATAAGAATAGAGTTTATTTTTTCCTAATTTATTCAATCCATATACTGGACTTGTAATTCCTGTTTTACTGTAGACTTCTCCCAATTTGTAGGCCAATTTAAATAAACTTCCATTATATTGGGTTGAGGTTAAATATATTTTTTCAGAACGTTCTTTTGCTTTTGGTCCTAAAATATCAAAATAGTCAGCAAAATCACATAGGATGCCATTCTTTTTAAATTCTTCTTCTATATAATGACCACAGGCATTGTGTCCTCCCCCTGTACTACAGGATAATACTAATATTTTCATATTTTCACTTCCATTTATTATTAAACATATTTTTCAAATATTTACTATTAAAGGTATGATCTAAAAATTTTTCATATCTATTATTTGGTGGAATATTTTGGTCAGCTGCACGTGCTCTATTTACACAACTTATGGTTAGAAGAATATCAAATACTAGAAACATGCTTAAGCAAATAGCACTAATCTTATATATTTTTGGATTTATTTTATTTAGCATTTTATCGATTTTCGGATATAGAATTTTGATCCATAAAATTCCTAAAAGCCCCCAAAATATAGAAAATAATAGACAAATGCGTCCATTGATATTTAAGAATTGATCTGAGTAATCCCATGCGGAAAAACCTAAAACTAATTCCATTCCCCAACTCATAATATATTCTAAAATAGAGCCACCAATAAAACTTAATAAAAATATTTTTAAATAAGATTCGTCTTTATATTTATATAATAACAATGTAAGGGCAACGCCACAAATTCCATAGGCAAAATTAAATGGTCCGATTACTACAGCTGAATGGTTAATGAATATACCTTTTGTAACAAGCGACCAAACAAATTCGATAAAATAACCACAGATACTCGATATGATAAATATATATAATAGTTCATATAATTTCTTCATTTTTTTCTCCTACTGATTTTTTATTCTTTACTCCAATAGGATACCATATATTTTTAAATTATGCTACTATTTGACTGTAATTTTTATATTTTATATAAAATTTTAATAAAAATCACATTTACATAATTCTATTTTTATGGTATAATTTTCATGATTTTATAGAATAATTGAAAAAACATTTGGAGGAACAAAAAAATGCAAAACGATTATGCTGAAAACCTAGCATTTTTTAAATGGTTATTTGATAAAGATGAATTAGATTTAGAATCTACGGTGGATTTAACTTTATGCCATGATTATGATGACCCTAATATTTATTATCCCAAAGAATTGGGAGATTTTTTTCGAACTTCACCAATGCAAAGAATCTCTCGTATCTTGCAATTGGGTAAATTTATACAAAATGATGCATATGTATATCATACACGTTTTGAACACAGCATTGGTGTTTATGACAAGAAAAAGCGTATTATTCTTAATTTATATAAAGATCCAAAATTTAAACAATATGTAGAAACACATCACTTAAAGGATTATTTGATGGCAGAACTAATTAAATCGGCTGGACATGATATAGGTCATTTACCACTTTCACACACCTTGGAACTTGCTGTTATCCATAAAAAAGAATTTCATGAGGTTATGGGAAAACGTATATTATTAGAAAATAAGGAAATTCGTAAAGTTTTAGATGATATCTCCCCTACCTTATATCAAGCGCTTAGTACAACCTTATTTTCTAGTATTTTGGGATTTAATTTAATTGATGAAGGCAATTATGATATTGACAGGTTTGATTATATTACAAGAGATTTACTCTATAGAGGTAAAGCTGTATCATTAAAATTTGAACCCTTCACATTTACCCAAATGGAAGATTCTAACCATCAAACAAAAATGGTTCCTGTGTTTGATATAAAATCTGTACCTGCTATTGAAAATTTTTTGAATTTAAGGCAAAAAGCATATAGAGAAGCTTATATTCATCCTGTTACACAAATATTTGATACTTCTGTTGCTATTACCATAAATGAATTAATGCGTCAAAATTCACTATATGCACATGACTTACAAGTATTTTTATCCACATTAATGAAAAATATAGATGCTAAGCAAATTGATTTAGAGGAATATTTATCATGGGATGATTTAAGATTGTATAATGAATTATTAGATGTTGCAGAATTTTCTAAAAATAAGACATTATCACAACTTGCTACTTTTATATTACCTAATTTAAATACACTTATGCATATATTGTATAACATGTTGAATTTAAAACATACAAAGATAGAAGATTTAAATCCAGGTGATAAAAATTTAATTTATCGAATACGTGACATAATCCACTCTAATCAACAATTTGCTAAGAACTTAAAAAATCCTGATTTTTTTCATCAAATGGTAACCTATACATTTGATCAAGATCAAATTTTAGCCTTAAAAAAAGATAATGCTGTTAATCAAAATATATTTTTCCATTCTCAAATGGTATCTGGCTATAAACCGAGTGAGCCAATTTACATTAGATATACAGATGGAAAAATCTATCCAATTGATAGTTTACCAAACAGAAATTTCGCCGTAAGTTCTAACAATGAAGAGATATCTGTTGCTTTTGTTTTAACCCCTCTTTTAAAAGAACCTGACATCATATCACTTTTTGGAAAGCAAACAGATCCTCAAGTCTATTTTTCACATAAACGAAAACCTAATATGGCTCCTTTAAGAGTCGGAAATCCGATAAGTCGTTATTTTGATGAAAGATAACATATATTAAAAACTTTAAAAGGTTCTTATCTCTTTTTAATAAAGATAAGAACCTTTCTCTATGTTATTGATTTGTTACTAAATTTTCATAACATTTTCTCCATACTGGTATATATTCTGCATCTCCGAACAACAATATCTTTTGTTTTATTTCCTTTATAATAAGAATAAACTGCATTATCATTTTTACAGATTTCACAAATAGAAGTCATCATTTTTATATTATCTGCAATACAAAATAAATCACCCATTTTTCCAAAAGGCTTTTTATCAGATGTCAAATTTAGACCAGCAATAAAAAATTTTTTTCCTTTTTCTGCCATTTCTTCTATAACCTTAATATTTCCATCTAAAAATTGAAATTCATCTATGAAAAATACATCTGCATCATAGTTTTGTAATTCATCAATCTTTTCAATATTATTCGCTTGAATTTTTCTTCCATCTCTTGTTCCTATAATATTTTCGCCCATTCTATCATCTAATTTAGGTTTAAAAAGCATTACATTTTTTCCTGTAATTAACTGTCTATTAAATTCTTGAATTATTTGCATACTTTTTCCACATTTCATTGGTCCAGAAAATACATTGATATCTCCCATTTTTTATTACAATCCTTCCCACTTTATCTTTTTGCAAATTAAAGGTAGCAATTATTTTGACGACAAATCAATCATTTTGTCGTCAAACTATTTTTATTTATCCTTATTATAGTAATTAGTATTTTGTTTGTCAAATATTTTTATCTATATTTTTTATTTGATTTATTACTTTTCCTATATCTTCTGATACTTTTATACATTTATCTTCTATTTTTAAATATACATTAGGATTATCTTTATTAAATCTTACTAAATTCCAATTCGTATTTTGGTATGTCATTTGTTCAAATGGAAATCTTATAATTCCTGGTGTATTAAAACCAACTCCAAACTCTAATAATACCACTTTTTTATTTTTTGTTTCTTCCAAAAAATTCTCATAATTTTTACTTTGTTGATACCAGTTGTCATCTTGCACAAAATAGGCATCTTTTCTTATATTAACATCCATTGGCATGCCACATACCGGGCATTTTGGCACAAGTTCTGTTGGTATTTTACAATCAACTGTTTTTTCTAACATTTTATTTACTATTTCAGTATCATCATATAATTTATTATGACAAGCTACACTACATTGAATATATCGATAACTTCCTTGTGTAGCAAATATTTTTTCTTTATCAAATCCAGCTTTATAAAATTGGTCATCAACGTTTCAAAATCATAAAATGATGATGTATACATATCTGTAAAGTGATATTTTTTTATAAAATCTGCAAAATTTTCTTCAAATCTTTTTCCAGCATATTCTATTCCAGCTGATGTTGAAAGTCCCGCTCCTGCACCAATTAAAATATAATCACTATTATTTATTAGTTCTTGTATTTGTTCCATTTGATTTAATATATTTTTCATATAGTTTTAAATCCTCCTCATTATACACATTTAATACAACTTTATCCAATTGTGCTGAATTTTGTGTTAAAAATTCATCTACTGTTTTTATTGCTATTTGGCAAGCCAATTCTTTAGGGAATCTAAATTCTCCTGTTGAAATGCATGGAAATGCGATTGTTTTTATATTATTTTTTATTGCTAATTCTAAACAATTTTGGTAGCATTTTGCTAATTGACTTTCTTCTATTTCAGTAACTTGATTATAGATAATTGGTCCAACTGTATGAATAATATATTTTGCTGGTAAATTATATCCATCTGTAATTATGACTTCACTTGTTTTTAAATTATAATTTTTTTGTTTCATTTTTTTCTTACATGCAAGTCTTAATCTTATACCTGCAAATGAATGAATTTGATTGTCTATACACTTATGGCAAGGTATAAAACATCCTAAACCTTGTGAATTTGCTGCATTTACTATTGCATCAATTTGTAATAATGTTATATCTCCTTGCCATAAACATATTTTGTTTTTATTTTTTAAATTAACTTCTCCATAATTCTCAGATACAGTTTTTATATTTTCTACTTTTGTAATTTGTTTTTCTTTTAATTCATCTTTATTGTAAACAATACATTTCCATACTTTATTTTTAAACTCGTTTAATAATTCATTAGGTGTTCCCTCTAATAGCTTGTTTCCACTTTTCATTACAATAATTTCATCAGCTATATATTCAATATCAGATACGATATGAGTTGATAATATTACAATTTTATCTCTTGAAAAACTACTTATTAAATTTCTAAATTTAACTCTTTCCTTTGGATCAAGTCCTGCTGTTGGTTCATCTAATATCAATATTTTAGGGTTATTTAAAACAGCTTGTGCTATTCCTAATCTTTGTTTCATTCCACCTGAAAAAGTCCTTATTTTTTGTTTTTTTACATCTTCCAAATCTACAGTTTTTAAAAGGTCATTCACTCTTATTTTTGCAGTTTCTTTTGTTAAGCCTTTTAATGCTGCTACGTACATTAGAAAATCATAAGCAGTAAAGTCTGGATAATATCCAAAATCTTGTGGTAAATAACCTAGTATTTCTCTGTAATTTTCTCCTAAACTTTTTATATCTTTTCCATTATATTTTATTTGCCCAGAAGTTGGTTTTTGTATATCACATAACATTCTCATTAATGTTGTCTTGCCTGCTCCATTTGCACCTAACAATCCATAAATTCCTTCTTTTAAATTTACTGAAAATCTATCTACTGCAATTTTATTTTTATATTGTTTTGTCAATCTATCTATTGTAAGTTCCATATATACTCATCCTCCTTTTCATAAATTTGGTA
>CALXRJ010000023.1 GCA_944390615.1 uncultured Clostridia bacterium
AAAAGAATTTTTGCCTTAATGGATGAAGAACCAGAACAAGATAATGGATATGTAACATTAGTTAATGCAAAAAAAGTAAATGGCGAAATACAAGAAGCTAAAAATTACACAGGTATGTGGGCTTGGAAACATCAGCATCATGATGGAAGATTAGAGTATATCGAATTAAAAGGTCATATTGAACTTACCAATGTGGATTTTGGCTATGAACCAGATAAATTAGTTTTACATGATATTAGCCTATATGCTAAACCTGGTCAAAAAATTGCGTTTGTTGGAGCAACTGGTGCAGGAAAAACAACCATTACCAATTTATTAAATCGTTTTTATGATATTGAAGATGGAAAAATCAGGTATGATGGAATTAATATCAATAAAATCAAAAAAGAAGATTTAAGAAGATCACTTGGTATTGTTTTACAAGATGTTAATTTATTTACTGGAACCATTCGAGACAATATCAGATATGGAAATGAAAAAGCAACCAATACACAAGTTATTGAAGCTGCCAAACTTGCTAATGCACATAATTTTATTATGCATTTACCAAAAGGTTATGATACCATGATTGACGGAAATGGTGGTTCTTTATCACAAGGACAAAAACAGTTGATTTCTATTGCTAGAGCAGCGATTGCTAATCCACCTGTTATGATTTTGGATGAGGCAACTTCTAGTATTGATACAAGAACTGAAAAAATTGTTCAAGATGGAATGGATAAATTAATGGAAGGAAGAACCGTTTTTGTCATTGCACATAGACTTTCTACTGTTCGTAATTCGAAAGCTATAATTGTACTAGACCATGGTAGAATTATTGAAAGAGGAGATCATGAAGATTTAATTGCCCAAAAAGGGACTTATTATAGACTTTATACTGGTGCTTTTGAGTTGGAGTAATTTGCTTACTCCTGCAACAACTTTGAAATTTTAAAATAAAAGGAAAGATAAAAATGATACCAATACCAGAATTTTTTAAAATGATGCTACAAGAACAATATGGAGATAACACAGTAGATACTATTATACAGGGTTTCAATCACCAAAAACCAGTCACCTTAAGAGTCAATACGATAAAATCGACCAAAGATGAAGTTATGCAAGAGCTACGCAAAGAAAAGATTACTTTTCGAGAAGTGGGCTGGTACCAAGATGCACTTATTATAGAAAATGCAAGAGAAGAGCAAATACAAAGACTAAACCTATATGAGCAGGGAAAAATTTACTTACAAAGTTTATCTTCTATGCTTCCACCAATTCTATTAGACCCTAAGCCAAAGCAAAATATCTTAGATATGGCAGCGGCACCAGGGGGAAAAACTACGCAAATAGCAGCATTATCTTATAATAAAGCATTTATTACAGCTTGTGAAAGAAATAAAATACGAGGAGAAAAGCTAAAATACAATTTACAAAAACAGGGTGTTGGTTCTGTAAATATTATGTTAGAAGATGCAAGAAATTTGAGTGATTTTTTTTCTTTTGATAAAATTTTACTAGATGCACCATGTAGTGGAAGTGGTACAGAAAATGTTTTTAAAAAGAATTTTACGAAAGAATTAATACAAAAATCAAGTAAAACACAAGAAGTATTGCTCAAAAAAGCTTTAAAAATATTAAAACCTGGTGGAGAAATGATTTATTCAACTTGTTCGATTTTACAGGATGAAAACGAAAAAATACTGGAAAAAGCATTAAAAAATAGTCATGCTAAATTAATACCGATTAAGCTCCCAAAAGAAATTGCGTGTCTTCCATCTAGTTTGAAGGAAGTTGCTGTTGTTGCTCCTAATCGATTGTTTGAAGGATTTTTTATTGCTAAAATTGGTAAATTCCTATAAAAAACTTGCCACAAAAAAATATTATTGCTATAATAAATGCATAAATAAACTAATTTTAAAAATACTAATAAACGAAAGGAGAAATGAAAAATGGCTACAACAAAATTTGTTTTAAATGAAACATCTTATTTTGGAAATGGCGCAAGAGAGGTACTAGCAGAAGAAATTAAAAAAAGAGGATTTCAAAAAGTATTTTTGGTATCTGACAAATCATTAGTAGAAGCAAGTGTAACTGCCAAAGTAGAAGAAGAACTAAAAAAGGCAGATATCCCATATGATTTATATTCAGAAATAAAACCAAACCCAACCATTCAAAACGTACTAGATGGGGTAGAGGCATGCAAAGATTCACGTGCTGACTTAATTGTTGCAGTTGGCGGAGGATCTAGTATTGACACGGCAAAAGGAATATCCATTGTTATGACAAACCCAGACAGAGCAGATATACGCTCTTTAAATGGAGCATCTAATACCATAAATAAAGGAATGCCACTAATTGCTATGCCAACAACAGCTGGAACAGCAGCAGAAGTTACCATAAATTATGTCATTACAGATGAAGAAAGAAAAATAAAAATGGTATGTGTAGATCCAAATGACATACCAATCATAGCAATTGTAGATACAGAACTTATGGCATCTATGCCAAAGAGTTTAGCTGCAGCAACAGGACTAGATGCTTTAACACATGCGGTAGAAGGGTATATTACCAAAGCCCATAACCTAATGTCTGATATGTTTCATATGAAAGCAATCAAACTTATCTTTGAAAATTTAACGAAAGCAGTAAACGAAAAAGATCCAGAGGCTATTGAAAAAATGGGATATGCCCAATATATAGCAGGAATGGGATTTTCCAATGTTGGTTTAGGTATTGTACATTCTATGGCACACCAACTAGGAGCAGTATATGATACACCACATGGAATTGCCAATGCAATGTTACTTCCAACTGTTATGAGATTTAATGGAGAAGATCCTGCAACAGCCCAAAGATTTAGAGAAATCCTTTGTGAAATTGGAAGACCAGATGCTATGCATTTAAATGATCAAGATGTTATTAATACATTTGTTTGGATGATATCAGAACTTTCTAAGTCAGTAGGGGTAACACAAAAAATAACAGATTATGGAGCAAAAGAAGAAGATTTTGAAATGTTAGCAGAAAAAGCCATGGAAGATCCTTGTAAACCAGGAAATCCAAGAGAAGTATCAAAGGAAGAATTTGTCGAATTATTTAAAAGAGCGGCTATGTAAAATATTTTTAATGATTAAAAATAGGAAATGGGTATAAACCCATTTCCTATTTTAGCATTAGTCATCAGGCAACATTTGAAGCTATTTGTCATCAGAGGCGTCAGAAAAGATAACAGCGCATTCAAAAGGTATAAACGTAAGCAACACTTTTCTATAAAAAAACATTATTTTACAAATTTCATTCAAAATTTACACCCAAAATTCATATGATATATAAATGTAATTGGAAAGGAGGATCGAATGAATTTTGGAAGTGAAAGGAAAAAAGATTGGATTTGTACTTACAGGTTCTTTTTGTACTTTTAGTAAAACCATTCCTAAAATGAAAGAACTCAAAAAATTAGGAGCTGATATTATTCCCATTATGTCTTATAATAGTTATGAATTAGATACAAAATTCGGAAAAGCGGATGAATTTATTAGGCAAATAAAAGAGATTTCCGAAAAAGATATTATCCACTCAATACAAGAGGCAGAACCGATTGGCCCTAAACATTTAACTGATATCATGATTGTTGCACCAGCAAGTGGAAACACCATGTCTAAACTTGCCTGTGATATTATAGATACACCAGCATTAATGGCTGTTAAATCTCACTTAAGAAATAATTTACCAGTTGTAATTGCACCTTCCACCAATAATGGACTTGGTGCCAATTTAGTAAGTATTGGTAATTTGATTAATCGAAAAAATTATTATTTTGTTCCCTTTAAACAAGATAACCCTATTACAAAACCTAGATCCATTGTATTTGACCCAGCATATATCATAAAGACTACAGAAGCAGCCTTAGACGGAGAACAAATTGAACCTATTCTTTTATGAATTTAATAGGAAAAGAGAGCATTTCTTTAAAAATGCTCTCTTTTCCTATTTTTTGTATAAAATTATGAAATTTGTCAATATTAATCTTAGGTGGTGATAATAATGACAAGTAAAGAGCTTTTATATGTTCAAGATGCAATTTCACGTGAAAGCTTTATGGAAAATTGTAGTTGTAAAACTTCTAGTCAATTGAAAGATATTACTCTTTCTTCTTATATCAAACAACTAGAAACAACACATACAGAATTATTTAATAAGTTTTTAAATTTATTATAAAAGGAGGAAAATATTATGGAAGATAAAGATTTAATGGAAAGAGAATTATTAGCTGTAAAAGGTGCTTGTGATTTATATCTTCATGGTACAATTGAAGCTACAACAGCTGAAGTCCATAGTGCTTTTAAAGACGCTCTCAATACATCTTTAGATATTCAAAATAAGCTATATAATTTAATGGCTGAAAAAGGTTGGTATCAAACAGATACTGCTGAACAAACTAAAATTGATAGCACAAAACAACAATATGCAAATCAATAAATCTTTAAAAAAGAAAAATATTTCTTTTCCTCGAAAGAGGTTTCTTTTTTTTGTAAATATTATTATTTGATTGTAATTCATAAAAATATGATATACTTTACTATTGTTAAACTAATTTTTTAGCTAGACATTTTTATATTTATATGATAAAATTCCAAAAAATAAGGCAACCAATTAAAAACTTCATGACAAAAATTTAAAACAGAAAGGATGAATTTTTTTATGGACGAAAAATATCAATGGGATTTAACCGATATTTTTAAAACCAAAGATGAATTTGAAAATGAAATTATCATGTTGCAAAACACCTTGGAGCAAATAAAAAACTATCAAGGAAAACTAAAAGAAAGTTCACAAAACATATATCACTGTTATCAACTATATGAAAAAGCCCTAGAACATTATGAAAAAATATATGGTTATGGCATGTTAAAATTTCATTTAGACATGGCAGATAGCGAAAATAGCAAGCTTTACAAAAGGTGTGAAGGAATTGGTACAGAATTTGAAAAAATAGTTTCTTTTATCACACCAGAAATTACAGAAATAGATACAGATAGATTACTAAAATACATAGAGGAAAATAAAGATTTAAAAAGATATGAAAGAGAATTAAAAGAAATTATCAAAGATAAGGCACATATTTTAAGCAAAGAAGAAGAAAATATTTTAGCAAATTTCACAGAAGTTTTTAATAATAGCGAAAATACTTATGATATATTAACCAATACAGAATTTAAATTTGGGAATATCATCGATGAAAATGGAAAAGAAACAGAAATGACAGACAGTAATTATACGATTTTCTTAAAAAGCAAACAAGAAAAGGTAAGAAAACAAGCATTTGATCTCATGTATCAAAAATACAAAGATTTCTTAAATACCATTGGAGAACTTTATTTGGCAAAAGTAAAACAAGATACCATTCTAGCGAAGATTCGTAAATATGCATCCTCTTTAGAAAAAGCAGTAGAAAAAGATGATTCCAATTTAAAGGTATATAATAGCTTAATTGAAGCAGTTAATCAAAATATTAGTGCTAATCATGAATTTATGCAATTAAAAAAAGAATTACTCAAAAAAGATGAAATGCATATTTATGATATCTATGTAAACCCAATTGAGAGCAAAGACGAAGATATTAGCTTTGAAGAGGCAAAACAAGAAGTTCTAAATGCTTTAAGTGTTTTAGGAAAAGAATATGTAAGTAAATTAGAAGAAGCTTTTCGCAATAGATGGATTGATGTATACCCTAAAAACAATAAACGTAGTGGGGCATATAGCATGGGAGTTTATGGTGTCCATCCTTATGTATTAGACAATTTTGTGAGCAAAAAAAGAGATATTAGTACTATTGCCCATGAATTAGGTCATGCAATGCATTCTTATTATTCGAACCAAAATCAAAATGTAATCGATGCTAATTACACCATAATGGTAGCAGAAATAGCCTCTACGACAAATGAAATTTTACTTGCCAAATATCAAATAGAAAACGAAAAAGATAACACCAAAAAAGCGGAAATGATTTATGAATTATTAGAGATGATAAGAGCAACTTTATTTAGGCAAGCCATGTTTGCAGAATTTGAAAAAGAGGTTCATCAAAAAATCGAAGAAGGAACTGTTTTATCTTCAAATGATTTATCAGATATGTATTACCAATTAAATGTAAAATATTTTGGAAAAGATTGTGTTATCGATAAACCAATTCAATATGAATGGGCAAGAATTCCTCATTTTTATACACCTTTTTATGTATATAAATATGCAACTGGAATTTCTGCTGCCATTATAATAGCTAACAATATTTTAGCTGGCAAAGAAGGTTATGTTCAAAAATATATAGAAATGTTAAAACAAGGTTGTACCAAAAAGGCAGTAGATTTGTTAAAAATGGTAGAGGTAGATTTAGAAGATAGTAATACCTATAAAGGTGCAATAGATTTTTATAGAAAATTAATCAAGGAATTACAAGACATGATTTAAATTTATCATAAGAAAAGGAGGATTTTAGGTTTATAAGGCAACCTAAGTAATAAAAAATGGAAGAAGTTTTAGAAAAAGTAGAAGAAGCAAAAGAGGTAGAACCAAAAGAAAGCTCAAAAAAGGAGAAGAAATATTTTAGAATATTAGGTATTACACTTTGGAGACTTTTTGCTTATTTTATTATTTATAGTGTAATAGGATTTGTTGTAGAAACAATTTTTTGTATAGCAAAATATGGAACTTTTGAGAGTAGGCAAAGCTTTTTATATGGGCCATTTTGTGCCATATATGGTGTGGGAGCTATTATTATGATACTTTCTCTCCAATACTTTAAAAAAAGCTATAATACGCTTTTTATAGGAGGATTTATCGTAGGCTCTATTACCGAATATCTCGTTAGCTGGATAGGGGAAATGATATTACATGTAAAGTGGTGGGATTATTCGAATGCTCCTTTTAATATTAATGGACGAGTTTGTTTGTTGTATTCCATCTTTTGGGGATTTTTAGGGTTATATCTTATGATTTCTTTAAATCCAAAGGTAGACAGATTTATTAATTTTGTAAAAGAAAAAGTATCGATCAAAGCTTTACAAACCTTTGTAAGTATTTGTATTTTATTTATGCTTTTAGATTGTGTGGCAACAGGTTTTGGGTTATCTTATTTTACAATAAGAACCATAAAAGAAAAAAATATAGAAGTAAAAAATCAAGAATATATCGATAAAGCTTATGAGAATATTTATCAGGATGAGTGGAAAGTAAATTTAATTAATCGATTTTTAAATAATGAAAAAATGCTGAAAACTTTTCCAAGGTTAACAGTAAAAGATGTAAATGGAAATATTATTTTTGTGAGGGATTTGTATCCTGAAATACAAACTTATTATTATAAATTTGGGGAGCAGGAGGAAAATGCTCCTTTTGATACATAAATAGTAAGAAAAATAGGTTTTTAAATTCCAATTTGTTAGGTAAAACTAATGAATTGGGATTTTTTATTTTGGATTTTAATTATAAACGATAATTTTTTTAATCTATGTATTATTTTTTGGATTGGTGAAAAACTATAAGAATAGAATATTTCAGAAAAATGACAAAAATATTACATTTTTTTTACAATTTTAAAAAATATTGAATATAAACAATTGGTATGATAGAATACTTTTAGTTGCACTTAGAAATGATGTTAAAAATAGTTGCAACTGAAGAGTGATAAAGAAGGGAGATTTTGAAAATGTTTTTAAGTAGAATTTTACAGAAGGAAAAAGGTATTACGCTAATCGCGTTAGTTGTTACAATAGTTGTTTTGTTAATATTAGCAGGGATAACGATTGCAACATTGACAGGAGATAATGGAATTTTAACTCAAGCAACTAAAGCAAAAGAAGAAATAGAACAGGCAACAGAAGACGAATTGAGAAGGCTAACAGCGTTAGAGGCAGCAACACATATAAGAAATGAAGACTATTATGATATAAATGGAAATAAAGCCGTAATACCAGCGGGATTTGCTGTATCACAAGTAGAAGGAGAGAATAAAATTGATGATGGATTGGTAATAATAGATAATAAAGGAAATGAATTTGTATGGATACCAGTAAGCAAAGAAAATTTTGAAACAGAGTTTGTAAGAAGAGAGGGATATTATAATGGAAAATTACAGTCAATATCAGACTGCGGAGAGTCAGATGCTACAGGAAATAATACAAATAGTGAAGTAAAAGAAAGCAAAACAACGCAAAAAGAAGCACAAGAAATGTATAAAAGTATAGAAAAAAATGGGGGATTTTATGTAG
>CALXRJ010000024.1 GCA_944390615.1 uncultured Clostridia bacterium
GCGAGAGGCTCGTTTTATTTAAGTTTAGATGCTCTTCAGGTATGCCGGGAGCCGAGGAATGCAATAAATTTTATAACCATAACCGTTGGAAACCTTTCTGCCATAGGAATACACGATGAATTGTAACGATTGCTAGAAAAAACGAAAATTAAAATGACTTTAAACTTTAAATTGACAAATTTCGAAAAATATATTATATAATAATAAGTAAATTTTAAGGAGGAAAAAAATAATGTCAAATATTTTGTCATATTTGTTTGAAACAAATGCAATCAAATTTTGTAAAGAGAATGAACCATTTTGGTATACATCCGGAAAAATAGGTCCTTATTTTTTCAACAGCCAATATGTTTATGGTGGAGAAAAGGATTCTACTGAATTTTTAAATTATATAACAGAAGAACTTGCTCTTATGAAAGAAGGAAATGCTAATAAATTAGATTTACCAAAAAAACTTTTTGATAAAGTTCTAGCGGAATATCAGTCTGATAAAATTTATAATGATGTAATCCATCAAATGAAAGACTATATTGAAAAAAATATTGGCATAGATAATTTCCAGTATATTTCTGGTGGTGAAAGAAGAGATTGGTATTTTTCCGTTATACTTGCCCATTTATTAAACAAACCTCATTTAACTGTATTTAAAGATATGTCTGCTTTAATTAGCTCTCCTGATTTTTCGAAAACAGAAACGATTTCCGATTTAGCAGGAGCAAAAGTTTTGCATTTGGCAGATTTAATTACAACTGCTTCAAGCTACTTAAAAATGTGGATTCCAATTATTCAAAACTTAAAGGGAAAAATGGAATATTCTTTAGTACTGATTGATAGAAATCAAGGCGGAAAAGATAATTTAGAAGAAGCTGGCGTAAAATCTCATGCTTTAGCAACTGTAAATAAAGATTTATTTCAAAAAGCTTTAGAACTTGGGGTAATTAATCAAGAACAGTTTGATATGGTAAATCAATATTTTGACAATCCAGATGAAACCATGAAGCAATTTTTAATAAAACATCCGGAATTTATCGAAAACAGTTTAAAATCCGATAATGAAAGAACTTTGAAAAGAGTTCATACTTTGATAGACGAAAATTTATATGGATTAAATTAAGGAACCAAAAGGACCAGATCTTTTTGGTTCCTTGATTTATAGGAAACGAAAAAAATTCTGTTCCTTTTCGTTTCTACCAACCTTTCTTGCCATTTATTAATTCTGAAATATAACCAATTAAGCAATAAGGAGCTAAAATAAATGCGTGTGCGACTCGTTTATAACTGAAAAGGTTATACACAAAATATATTTATTAATATTTTGGAGAACTAATATTTCGATAAATGGAATGATAGGGTAACGCCTTGAAACGTTTACTTTGATACTACGGCATGCGTTAAAAGTGTAAAATTTTAATGTATGAAGCCCGTTGAAGTCGGCAGAAATTTGCCCTAACATAATAATTATATTGATGAGGAAATTGTCCTAGAGGTAGGATATGCAAATGATATGCCGGAAGTCTATAAAATATCTATGGTGAGAATGCTTGTAAAAGCTGACGAATATCCGAATGTACGGGTCTAAAGTGTAATATGTTAGAAATGACATAATTGTAATTTTACAAGATGTGTGAGGTTGATGTAAATTGGCGCGTTATCAAAAACCTTATAATGTTACAGGCATTATCCAGCACATAGGCTTATAGGATACACCTAAGGGTATATGAAAAGATAGAAATATTGGAACGAGGAAAGGTCAAAATGCAGAAAAAGGTGTTTACACACTTGCAGTAATAGGGAAAAGCTAAAACTATAACCTATTTTAATTTGGCTGAGAGCGGTGGCAAGACCAAAGAAACAATGATAATAAGTTGTGGAGGAATAGCCACTAGTCAATTATAATTCAAAATATAAGACCTTTTTAATCAAAGGTTCGAGTATGACTAAGAAAGGTAAAAACTTCGTAATTTGATATGAGAAATCATTGAAAATTATGAATAATAGCCAACTTTGACAGATAAATCAAAAGTATTGAAATGTCAAAAACTTCGTAATAACGAATATTATGATATGCAAGCTACTTTTGATAAATTATATCAAGAGAGCTTGAAAAATAAGAAATTTAACAAACTAATAGAAATAATAACAGCAGAAGAAAATATAAAACTTGCATATAGAAATTTAAAAAAGAATTCAGGTAGTAAAACTGCAGGAACAGATAACAAAACAATAAAAGATATAGCTGAATTTAGTGAAACAGAAATAATAGAAAAAGTTAGAAATAAATTAAAATGGTACAAACCACAAAAAGTAAGAAGAGTAGAAATACCGAAAGCAAACGGAAAAACTAGACCACTTGGAATTCCAACAATTTTTGATAGACTTATACAACAATGTATATTACAAGTACTTGAGCCAATTTGTGAGGCAAAGTTTAGAGAAAGTAATCATGGTTTCAGACCAAATAGAGGTGCTGAAAATGCAATTGCCCAATTTGAAAGGCTTGTTCAAAAGAGTAATTTACATATAGTTGTAGATATAGATATAAAAGGTTTCTTTGAGAATGTAAACCATGGTAAACTCTTAAAACAAATGTGGACACTAGGAATACAAGATAAAAAGCTTATTTGTATTATTTCGGAAATGCTAAAAGCAGAAGTAGCTGGAGTAGGATTTCCAGAAAAAGGAACTCCACAGCGGACGGAATTTTATCGCCTTTATTATCGAATATAGTATTAAATGAACTTGACTGGTGGATTGCTAGTCAATGGGAAGAAATACCAACGAGGCATGAATATAGTGGAAGAATTCATAAAACTGGAACTAAAGAGAAATCTAAAAAATATAGAGCATTAAGAAAAACGAAACTAAAAGAATGCTATATTGTACGTTATGCTGATGATTTTAAATTGCTATGCAGAAACTATAAAGATGCATATATTATGTTTGAAGCTACAAAAAAGTGGCTTAATGATAGACTAGGTTTACAAGTAAGTGAAGAAAAATCAAAGATTGTTAATTTAAAACATGACTATTCTGATTTTCTAGGATTTAGAATAAAAGTCCATAAAAAAGGTAAAAAGAAGAATGGCAAAGAAAAGTACGTAATAAAATCACATATTTCAGAAAAAGCTAAAAAAAATATCAAAAACAAAGCAAAAAATTATATAAAAGCAATTGAATTTTGTAGAGATAATAATTCAGAATACTATGTAGTAGCAGATTATAACAGTTATGTTATGGGAATTCATAATTATTATAGAATGGCTACATGTGTATCAAAGGATTTTAGAAAATTAGCTTATGAAATTAAAATGTCAATAAAAATTAGGCTTAAAGAAAGAGTGAAAAGAAATTACAATAAAAAAATACCAGATTATGCGAAAAGATATGCGAAAAGTAAAGAAGTACGATTTATAGGTAATAATATACTACTACCTATTGCATACGTAAAGCATAAACCACCATTGGAAAAGGAAAAATGTATCAATAAATATACTAAGGAAGGTAGAGATAAAATTCATAAAATGTTAGAAAATGTAAATATATCAACATTACATTTATTAATGAAAAAACCAATTATAAATGCGACAATAGAATATAATGATAATAGAATATCATTATTTGTAGCACAAAATGGAAAATGTAATATAACCAACAAATTACTCTCAATAGAAAATATGCATTGTCATCATAAAATACCAAAATTTATGGGTGGAAATGATGAATATAAAAATCTAGTAATATTAGATAAAGAAGTACATGTTTTAATTCATGCTACTAAATTAGAAACAATAAGTAACCTAGTTTGTAAATTAAATTTGAACAAAGAAAATATCATAAAAATAAACAAATATAGAAAAATGGCAGGAAACGAAGAAATAAACATTGAAATACTAAATAAATTATCTGAAAATTAATCTTATATAAGAATTAGAATTATAATTTGATGGAACGCCGTATGAGATGAAAGTCTCACGTACGGTGTGGAACGGGGGAAAAGTTGGAGATTATATCAAAAACTTACCTATCGTTATATAATAAAATATAAACAATAAAAGCAAGTACGCTCCTTTTTTCTAATTTACAATCTATTTCTTTTAGCATATTTTTTCTTTTGATTTCAATTAATAAGCAAAGTAACATTCCAAAAGGAATTACCAGTAATGATATCCATCCTATTAATAATGGTTTTCCAAAGGCTAATAAGATGAGTCCAAGTGGTATAAAAATAAGAAGGGCAAGGTCTATGAAAGGAAACAATGCATTAAAACACATCAAAAACTTAGCTTTTAAGTTAAGCTTTTTGGATGTGATTATTTTTACTTTTTTAAATGCTTCTATCATACCTCTAGCCCATCTTTTCCTTTGTTTTCCTAAACTTTTTAATCTTTCCGGAACTTCTGTGAAAGCAACTGCATTTTTGGAAAAATTGGTTTCATATCCTTGACTTAGTAATTGCCAAGTTAAAACAATATCTTCCCCCACGCAATTCTGCCAGCCGCCCATTTTCTTTAATAGCTCTGTTTTATAGGCACTAAACGCACCTTGTGCAACTAATGTTGCATGGTAATTGCCTTGAACTAGTTTTACACCAAATATTCCTAAGGTATAATCCCATTGCTGTAATTTGGTAATAAAATTCTTTTTGTCATTTTTAACAAATATACATCCAGCTGTAGCTGCTGTTTTTTCATCAGAATTTACTAATTTCCTCATAATATTTCTAATGGCTAATGGATGAAGAACCGTGTCCCCATCTACTGTAATTGTATAAGAAGTTGTTACATATTCTAAGCCTTTATTTAAAGAATAGGCTTTTCCCATGTGCTTGGATTCTATCAAGGTTATATTAGAATCTAAATCCATTGATTTTAGTAATTCTAATGTTCCATCTGTTGAACCATCATCTATTATATTCATATAAATTTTTCCACAATATTTTTGATTTTGAATGGATTGAATGGTGTCTTTTATGGATGCTTTCATATTATAGACTGGTAACAAAATCGTAACATCTTCTTCTTTTTTTATATTTGATTTTTTTTCCTTTTTTGTAAATAGTAAACTAAGGAATGTAAATACATAATGAAATCCTGGAATTAGTGCTATAAATGTTACAAGGTAAATTGCTAAAAAATATCCAAAAAAACAAGCTATATCATTAATCCAATTTATGCTTATCAATATTGAAAAGACCAAATAGAATATGGCAAACATTATTGATATTAAAAACATTGGTATCACCCCCATTTTATCTTATGAAAATTGTCAAAAAATGGTGATAAATGAAAATAATTGTAAAAATACACTTCTAAAATGAATATAATAAATAGGGGTGATTTAACATTGAATAAAAGAAAATGGATGATACTATTAATTTTAATTATCATCATAATGATTGGAGTATTTGTTTTTCGTCAATCTAAGTCCAATCAAAAAGATGATGTAAAAATTCCAATACTACTTTATCATAATTTTGTAACTACGGTTCCTGAGAGTGACCCTGACAATTTTAATTATATTAATACACCACAGAGCTTTGAGGAAAACATAAAAACCATTCTGGATGATGGCTATACCATAATATCTATGACAGAACTAAATGACGCTATTGAGGGAAAAATAGAGCTTCCCTCCAAACCAATTTTAATAACTTTTGATGATGGGTATTACAGCAATTATGAGTATATTTACCCTATTCTGCAACAATATAAGGTAAAAGCTTCCATTTTTATTACAACTGATAAAATAGGGCAAGAAATTAATGGAATCAAATATTTAGGTTGGAAAGAATGTTTAGAAATGCAAAACAGTGGACTTGTAGAAATAGGAAGTCATAGTAAAAGACATATTTTCTATGATAAACTTTCTGTTAGAGAAATTCGTGATGATGTTCTCCAATCTTATAAATTAATAGAAGAAAACTTAGGAAAAAAAGATTTAAAAATGTTTGCTTACCCATATGGTGCTTATACCAATGAAACTGTGTGGGTTCTAAAAGTTAGTGGAATTGATTTTCAAATATATGATATTGGAATGAATTATTTTAAAACTTTTCATAAAGATTTTATAAAAAGAATCAATATCCCTTGTGAAATGACAGGGAAAGAAATTTTAGAAGAAATACAAAAAGAATAACTTTATTTAGTTATACAAGCAGGTATAAATTACCAGATTACAGGAAATAATAAAATTAATCGATTAATTTTAGGAGGTAACTCGATGGATTTAAAAGGTTCTAAAACAGAAAAAAATTTAATGGATGCATTTTCTGGCGAATCAGAAGCACAAGCGAAATATTTGTACTATGCAAATCTTGCTAAAAAAGAAGGTTATGCTGAAATTGCTAGTATCTTTGAAGAAATTGCAGGCAATGAAAATGCTCATGCTCGTATTCACTTTAAATATTTGCATGGTGATAAAACACCTACTTTAGAGAATTTAGCAGATGCAGCAGCAGGAGAAAATTATGAATGGACTGATATGTATCGTAGATTTGCATTAGAAGCTGATGAAGAAGGCTTTAAAGACATTGCCATTAAATTTCGATTAATTGGCGAAGTAGAAAAAACGCATGAACAACTCTATAGAAAACTATTGAAAGAATTAGAAGAAGGAAAAGTATTTAAAAAAGCTAATATTGTTATTTGGAAATGTAAAGTTTGTGGCTATATTCATATCGCAACTGATGCTCCAGCTATTTGCCCTGTTTGTGGTCATGCTCAGGCTTTCTTTAAAGTGGAAAGTGATGTTGTACCAGAATAATATTGATATAACATTTTTTTAAAGGACCGTTTCTGTTTGCCCAAAAGAAACGGTCCTTTTGCTAAAATTTTTTCATAATTGCCTCTGCATCAATATGATAATAGTGTAATAATTCTTCTGCCTTGCCAGATCTGCCAAATTCATCATTGATTCCCATTCTCTCTAGTTTGGCAGGATATTTACTGGTTAATACCTCTGCTATAGCAGAACCTAATCCTCCTATTGTATTATGGTCTTCTATTGAAATGAGTCTTTTGGTTTCTTTGGCACATTTTACAATCATTTCTTCATCTATTGGTTTTATGGTAGAAACATCAATCACTCTAATAGAAATTCCTCTTTTTTCTAATTCTGCTTGTGCTTTTAGAGCTTCGCAAACTACATCACCAGTTGCAAAAATAGTTGCATCTGTACCTTCTCCTATTGGCATCATTTTTCCTAATGTAAATTTTTGATTTTCCTCATAAATAATAGGAGTAGCAAGTCTTGATAATCTTACATATACTGGTCCTTTTATTTGGTATGCTGCTTCGATTGCCCATCTGGTTTCTACATCATCTGCTGGGCTAAGTACAGTCATATTGGGTAATGTTCTCATCATGGCAATATCTTCTAGCATTTGATGTGTTGCACCATCTTCCCCAACGGTTATGCCTGCATGGGTACTGCAAATTTTTACATTTAAATTTGGATAACAGATACTATTTCTAATTTGGTCATAGCTTCTACCTGCTGCAAATACAGCAAAAGTACTGGCAAATGGTACTTTTCCTGTGGTTGCCATGCCTGCTGCTGTACTCATCATATTGGCTTCTGCAATTCCCATGTCAAAAAATCTTTCTGGGAATTTTTTAGCAAAAAGGATGGTTTTGGTGGCTGTTGCTAAATCTGCATCTAGTACTACTATGTCTTTATATTTTTCTCCTAATTTTTCTAGGGTTTCTCCATAACTTTGCCTGGTGGCTTTTTTTTCTTCTTTCATTCCTATTTTCCTCACATAATAGATTTAGGTTTTTGGAAAAGGTTTTACCTATAAACCTTTTTGGTTAGTCTACTTTTTTCCACTCCCCATGGAATTCGTATTGGTATTTTGTTTTGTCTTGGATACAATATTTTTGATATAAGCTTTTTATATTTTGTTTCGTAATGGTTTTATCTATACCATAATCTTTTACTTGTGTAAATACTTCTGTTAAAAAATTTTCTATTTTGGGATGAATTATGATTCTCTTTTTTTCTTTTTGCCAATAATCATATTGTGAACCATTGGTCCAATTTTTTCCATTATAGGTTATGCTAGCTGATAATTTATCACATATCATTTCAGCTACATATTTGTATGGTATAATAGGTGCTACTTCTGGAGCTGTTAGATCTACCCAATACCAATCATGGTGTTTGTTTCTGCCTTTATGATGTAACCATGCTTTTGAATAACCATTTATTTTCCTACTTTTTTCAATAGGACTGATTTTTCCATCATAATATTTTACACTTTCACTTAGTTCTTCCCAAGAAAATTTTGACATATCATGCATAAGTCCTCTAAATGGTATGCCTAATCTGCAACTAAATCGAAAGACTAACCATTTATGCTTACTGACTAATTTTATGTGTTTTAGCGTATTTTTTATGATATTTTTTGACATTTAAAATCCTTCTCTCTTATCTACTTTTCTATTCCCTATTTATTAAATCACAAAAACTTTAATTCTGCAATGGTTTTGACTTTTTTATTTGAGAATGTTATAATGGATGTCAATAAAAAAGAAAGGACCAAATACCATTATGCCAAATATTAAATTGATTGCGAAAAACCCGAATGCTTATCATAATTATGAAATAATTGAAAAAATAGAAGTGGGAATTGTTTTAACCGGTACAGAAATAAAATCTATTCGAAATGGAAAAGTTAATTTGAAAGATTCTTTTGCTCATGTTAAAAATGGCGAATGTTTTGTTTTGGGTATGCATATTA